>JAWXSU010000014.1:0-17725 GCA_044434245.1 Rikenellaceae bacterium
ATGATCGCACCCTTCACATTCAAAAAGAGATATCTGGGCAGGATTGAATCACTACTCTTGCTTTGTAGCTTTGTGGCGTATATGTATTATGTTATATCTTAAACCCACCTTAAATCAAAACCGAAAATAAGAATCTATGAAAAGAACCATCATCCTAGCAACGCTGCTAACTTTTGTGGCAGTATGCTTCACCCCGAATCTCTACTCTGCGGAGAAGAGATCAAAACGACAAACCGAAGGGGTTATAAATGTATCCTCACTAGAGGAGCTACTTCCATACCTCAAAAAAGACAACGTAACGCTAACGATGACACCCGGAACATATCGTGTCACACCGGCAGATATCAAGGCGAATAAATTCCCCGACCATTCGGAGGTTCGCGAAGGAGAGAAGAAGAATGTGCTACTGTTGGTCACTGCAAACAATAGCTCGTACGACTTTACAGGGGTTACAGTCGAGGTGGAGAGTGCGGTCTTCAATTCGTTCGAGAATCGTGGGGAGTTGCACGATCTGCATCTGTTGGGCAGCAACAACACCATCAAAAATATTAAGTTTGTGGATGTGGGTAAACCAACCGATGTTCCACAATTTGGATGCACCAATATCGCAATCGACGGGGCGAATAACCTTGTCGAGGGGGTAGAGGTTCACTCGCAGGGCTCATATCCGTATGGTTATGGATCACTCTTTGGAATTGGAGGAAAAAATGTTATTCGCCACAGGAAACACTGTGCGTGTCTGTTGCGTGGTGACAATAACCACCTCAAGAATTGTAAATTTTACCACAATGCTTTCGGTCACTTCATCTTTATGCAGGGTGCGCAAAACCCAACTATCGAGGGGTGCTACACCGAAGGTAAGATGAACACTACTGATAATGTGTTGGCGGAGAAGGGTACAGGATCGGCTGCCGACAAAGTTGGATTTATGACATTCTACGGCTACGTAACACCTCCGGGATACACCTTCCCTATCGGAGAGGATGGCATTCGCACCTATGCTAGCGGCAATACAATGATCGATGGGGTTAGATATAGCAGCCGTGAGACGGGAGGAAAGATCGTCGTGAAGGATTGCGTGGTGAAACATGCTCGGCGTGGTATCTCGTTGGCACATGGAGGTGGAGACAAATATGTCGAAAACTGCACACTCATAGGGTGCAAGAGTGGATATTCGGTCAACGATGGAGGTCAGATCGTAAATTGCAGAGCTGATGCAGCCTTTGGTCCAGCGATTTGGATCTTTTCGAATAACACCCGAAATGTCACAGCCGACATCACAATCATCCCCTACGAGGGAGAACCATACACCGGCAACAAGAGTGGACAAGCCGCAGTGATTGCAGGGCGCAACAACAATATCACACTGCGCAAAGGCAAAGGATTCAAAAATGAGGGCGACTTGGCGATATATGTCGGTGGCGACTGCAAAGCTCTAGGACACCTCAATGGCGACAATAATAACCCCGCACACAACAACACGATAATCAATAAAACGGGACTCCCTGTGATCGTCGACGACAACACGTCGGGTAATATCATCACAACAAATGGAGAGTATACGGATGAGGGAACAAACAACACTATCACCGCAAAATAGATCATGAGAAAATTCATACTGCTAATCACATTAGCTACTTTTGCGTTTACCTCTCAAAGCTACTCCGCAGAGAGGAGATCTAAATCTATGCAGAGCAAAGAGGTGACAGTATCCTCTATAAAGGAGCTTAAACCCTACCTGCGCATGGACTCCGTGACGGTGACAATGACCCCGGGGGTATATCGCATCACAGCAGATGATGTCAAGAGTGGAAAGTTCCCTCGCAACACCGAAGTTCGTGAGGGGCAAATCACCCACGCCTTGATACTACTCGAGGGTAACAACAGTACATATAATATGGAGGGGGTTACAATCGAGGTCGAGACAGGAGTGCCGAGTGCATTCGAGGGTAGCAAATACTTCGAGGTGGCGGAGCTTCACTACATTGGTAACTACAACGTGGTCAAGGGATTAACGCTGGTCAATGTGGGCAGCATCCACCAAAACCCACGCTTTGGATGGTGCAATGTTGTGATGGATGGAATCAGCAACCGTGCCGAGGGTATTGAGGTTCGTTCGTGTGGATCTATGCCGTATGGTTATGGAGAGGTCTTTGGTAAGGGTAGCGGAGCGAAGATCTCACACCGCAAACATAGCTCATGGTTGGTGCGCGGCGACGATAACTACGTCAAGGATTGCCGCATTATCCAACGCTCGTATGGTCACTATCTATTTATACAAGGGGCGGTAGGTGTCACAATCGAAGGGTGTTATATCGAAGGAGATATGGTCTCTACGGAGCAGATCCTCGCCGAAAAGGGTACGGGCTCGAAAGCCGATAAAGTTGGGTTTGAGACAGTTTTTGGATACAAACTCCCCGAGGGATATACCCTTTCAACGGGCGAAGATGGTATCCGCACATATGGAGATGGCACAACATATATTAATGGTAAGAGTATAAAACGTCGCACCGAGGGGGCGATCGTCATCAAAGATTGTGTGGTGAAACACGCCCGAAGTGGAATATCGTTGACTCTGGGTGGAGGCACTCGCTATGTCGAGAACTGCACCCTCATTGGGTGTCAAGATGGATACTCAATCAATAATGGAGGAAAGATTGTGAACTGCCGTGCTGATGCTGAGTTTGGTCCTGCCTTGCGATTTGTGAGCGATAGAGATCGTGACGCCGAGATCGACATCACGATAATCCCATACGAGGGGGAGCGTAAATTTTCGGGGAACGGAAGTAAACACCTAGCACATATTTTTGGTAGCGGACACAACATCACACTTCGCAAAGGCAAGGGTCTTAAGGTGGAGCAAGGTATGTGCATCGCGGTGGGAGGAGATAGCTATACAATAGGTAACTTAGCGAAACAGGAGAACTACAAAGCTACAAATGTGACCCTCACAAATGAGACCGACTACCCTATCGTCATCGACGATAACGCCACAAATGTAAAGATCGTAACGGGTAGAGGCGTTGACATTTCAGACAGTGGTGCCAATAGCTCAATCAAAATAAAGTAGGCTAATCAATAAAGAGGGAGACTTGCAAGTCCCCCTCTTTATTGATATTTACTTTAGAATTAACCCCTACATCGTACCATTCTCTGCCACCCAACGAGTAAGTTCCACAAAATCTGCGACCGACAACCTTTCGGCTCTAAGGTCGAAGAATCTATGTTCTGCTCCTCCGAAATCTCCAAACACTGATTTTATAGCGTTGCGCAACATCTTACGTCTCTGTCCAAATCCCGCCTTCACAACCTTCACGAAGAGTTTTTCATCGCAATCGAGAGTTGTTGTAGAGTTACGTACCATCCTAATAACTGCACTTTTAACCTTAGGTGGAGGGTTGAATACCGATTCATTGACCGTAAAAAGATACTCGATATCGTACCACGCTTGCAACAAAACACTCAACACTCCATACTCCTTCGATCCGGGTGGTTCCGCCATACGCACAGCAACCTCTCGTTGGATCATACCAGCACATTCGGGCACTAAATCTCTGTTTTCCACTACTTTAAAAAATATCTGAGACGATATATTGTACGGGAAATTTCCTATAACTCTCAATCCCTCGGGGAATCTATCCCTTAGATCCATCTTCAAAAAATCTCCTTCGATGAGTCGAGGCGTAAAATCGGGGTAGTGTTTGTGCAGATACTCCACACTCTCCTTATCTATCTCGGCTCCATAGGTGATGATATCTTCACGCTGCAATAGAAATTGCGTGAGTACCCCCATACCACATCCAACCTCCAGCACCCTCTCCGGTGAGTCTGGCGTACCCCCAGAGATCGACTCTGCGATCTTCTTTGCGATATTGAGATCCGTCAAAAAGTGTTGTCCTAGAGCCTTCTTCGCTCTAACTTCGCCCTCTTTGACACCTCTATACGATGAACCTACACCTCTTCTGGGTGCTCCTTTTTTTCCTCTCTGCACTATTATTGTATTGTTGTTAGTTTCCTTGCTCGCACATGAATTTTATGCGCACGAGTCTTATCTCCTCCTCCGAATAGTCACCTCCCAACTCTTCGATAGCGGCATCCAATGAGTCATCCTCTGCATCCTCCTTGAAGTATAGGTATATATCATCAATCTTCTCTTCATCCATATACTCATTGAGATAGTATGAGATATCGAGTCTCGTACCAGAGTTCACAATAGCCTCCATCTCGGTGAGCAGCTCCTCGAAATCGAGATTTTTGGCACGTGCGATATCCTCAAAATCCATCTTACGGTCGATAGACTGGATGATAAAGATCTTGTTACCAGCCTTGTTAGCCACCGACTTAACAATCATATCTTGAGGGCGAACAATATCATTCTCCTCGACATACGCCTTGATGAGTTGTATAAACTCCGCACCAAACTTCTTCGCCTTTCCTGCTCCCACACCCGTGATGTTTTGCATCTCCTCGGTGGTGATTGGGTACTGTACCGACATATCCTCCAACGATGGATCTTGGAACACTACAAATGGCGGAAGGTCATGTTTCTTAGCTACTTTTTTGCGCAAATCTTTAAGCATCGAGAAGAGCATCTCATCTGCCGCTCCCCCCTTTGCCGAAGGACGTGCCGTCTCCGCCTCAGTGTCGATATGTTCGTAGTCGTGATCGAGTGTGATAACAACTGGTGTTGGACGAGAGATATACTCCTCCCCCTTTTTATTGATCGTGATGAGACCATAGTTCTCTATGTTCTTATCTATGAGTCCCATGATGAGAGCTTGACGCATAACTGCACCCCAATGTTTTGCGCTCTTCTCTGCTCCGACACCAAACCAATCGTTTTTGTTGTGACCATAGCTTTTGATTAGAGCTGTAGTCTTTCCCACGAGTAGATTTATGAGGTGATCCACCTTAAATTTGTCGCCAATATCTCTCAATGCCTCAAGTGCCGACTTCAGATCCTCTTGCACCGCAACCTTTGGTCGTGGATTGAGGCAGTTGTCGCAACTTCCGCAATTCTCTATAGTGTACTCCTCACCGAAGTAGTGTAGCAGCGTTTTACGACGACACATCGAACTCTCGGCATAGGATACTGTTTCGAGCAGCAGCAACTTTCCAATCTCCTGCTCCGCAATAGGTTTTCCCTGCATGAACTTCTCTAGCTTTTGGATATCCTTGTTGCTATAGAATGTTAGGCAGTACCCCTCGCCACCATCTCGTCCCGCACGTCCTGTCTCTTGGTAGTATCCCTCAAGTGACTTCGGGATGTCGTAGTGTATAACATATCTCACATCTGGTTTGTCGATTCCCATACCAAATGCAATAGTTGCCACAATCACATCGACCCTCTCCATGAGGAATGCATCTTGATTGTCGGCACGAGTCTGCGCATCCATACCGGCATGGTATGCACGAGCTTTGATGCCGTTAGCCAGAAGTAGCTCCGTGAGCTCCTCAACCTTTTTGCGGCTTAGGCAATATATGATTCCGCACTTCCCATCGTTGCTTTTGATGAAGCGGATAATGTCATGATCTACATTATGTTTTGGGCGAATCTCATAGTAGAGGTTCGCCCTATTGAACGAAGATTTAAATACCGACGTTGCCGACATTCCCAAATTCTTCTGGATATCCATCTGCACTTTGGGTGTTGCTGTCGCTGTGAGTGCGATAAGAGGAGCTTGCCCAATATCGTTAATTATAGGGCGAATACGACGATACTCCGGGCGGAAGTCATGTCCCCACTCCGAAATACAGTGCGCCTCATCTATGGCGTAGAACGATATTTTGATTTTGCGCAAAAATGCGATATTATCCTCTTTGGTCAAAGACTCTGGGGCGAAGTACAATAACTTCGTCTTGCCTGCCAACACATCGCTACGCACTTGGTTTACGGCACTTTTGTTGAGTGACGAGTTCAAGAAGTGTGCAATACCAGATTCGGTAGAGAATGTTCTCATTGCATCGACTTGATTTTTCATTAGTGCGATAAGTGGCGAAATTATTATCGCCACTCCATCCATAAGCATTGCCGGCAGTTGATAACACAGAGATTTACCGCCACCCGTAGGCATCAGTACAAATGTGTCATTACCCTCTAAGATGTTGCGAATCACAGCCTCCTGGTTACCCTTGAAGGTTGAAAATCCGAAATATTCTTTGAGTTTCTCTTGTAGATGTGTAGTTTCGTTCTCTTTCATTGTCGTATAATTAAAGGTGCGATTCTCCCCACAAAAAAAGCACTCTGCACAATTATTAATTCAAAGATAATCTTTTTTTTGAAAAAAATCATAACTTTGTAAAAAAAATTTCAACACAGATGAGACTTTACACGAGTGAACTAGTCAAAAAATATAAATCACGCACCGTGGTGAACCACGTTTCGGTAGATGTCAAGCAGGGCGAAATCGTCGGTCTGTTGGGTCCTAATGGTGCTGGTAAGACCACAACATTCTATATGGTCGTGGGGCTAATCAAACCAAACGAGGGGGATGTTTATTTGGAGGATAATGACGGCAATGTCACAACCCTCACAAAGTTACCCGTATATCGCCGTGCCCAACTCGGTGTGGGATATCTCGCACAGGAGGCATCGGTGTTTCGTCACTTGACAGTCGAGGATAATATCCGCGCTGTGTTGGAGATGACAACATTCACTAAGGAGTATCAAAAGGAGAGGCTCGAATCACTCATCGAAGAGTTTCGTCTACAAAAGGTACGCAAGAATCTAGGAATTCAACTTTCGGGAGGTGAGCGTAGACGCACCGAGATCGCTCGTGCTGTGGCTATAAATCCAGCATTCATACTTTTGGATGAACCATTTGCGGGAGTTGACCCGATCGCTGTGGAGGATATTCAAAGTATTGTCGCAACACTCAAAAACAAAAATATCGGTGTCATCATCACCGACCACAATGTCGACGAGACACTAGCAATCACCGACCGTGCATACCTTCTCTTCGAGGGTAAAATCCTAAAGACAGGAACCGCCGAAGAGTTGGCTGCAGATGAGATGGTGCGTAAAGTCTACTTAGGACAAAACTTCGAGCTCAAGAGGTCGCAATATGCAACCCCCAGCGAAAATCAACCATCACAAACTCAGGAATCAGAAGAGATAGAATAAATGCGAATTAAGGTTTGATTCTCAAGCCTTGATTCGCACAATAATATAATCGCATAATAATAAATGGATATTACCATATCACAAGGCGAGGTGATAGGCACGCTCAACCCGCCATGTTCAAAGAGCTATGCTCAGCGTGCTTTAGCGGTGTCGCTGCTCACTAAAGGGGAGTCTACACTTCGCAATATTGATCTTTGCGACGACACACTCTCAGCGATGAAGTGTATCGAGACACTTGGCGCAACGGTATCACACATAGATGAGACTACGTTACTCATAAATGGTGGTCTCAACCCTCAAGGTGACACATTAAATATTGGTGAGTCGGGACTCTCGACACGCCTATTTACACCTCTAGCATCACTTTACAACAAACCTCTAACAATCACCGGACGAGGTTCAATTCTTAAACGCCCGATGACGATGATGATCGAACCTCTTCGAGGACTTGGCGTCACAGTCAAAGATCATGAGGGGTATCTTCCGTTCGAAGTGTGTGGTCCAATCAAGGGTGGAGAGGTTGAGGTTGATGGATCTGTGTCGTCTCAATTCATCACCGGACTACTATTGTCTTTGCCACTGGCATCAGAGGATACTACTCTCAAGGTAAACAAAGCGGTGTCGACGCCATACCTCGATATGACAATCGAGACGGCACGCCAATTTGGAGTTGAGATTTCGCATAACAACTACATGGAGTTCTTCATCGAGGGAGGACAAGAGTATACTCCATCGGATTTCACAATCGAGGGGGATTGGAGCGGAGCTTCGGTGCTGTTGGTTGCTGGAGCTATTGCTGGAGATGTAACTCTGCGCAATGTGTCGATGCTATCGAAACAGGCGGATGTCGCAATATGTACGGCACTCGTAAGAGCAGGTGCGGAGGTTATGAGCGAGGAGGATGCCGTGAGGGTTCGCAAGCGTAAGTTAAATGCTTTTGAGTTCGATGCCACGCAGTGTCCCGATCTATTCCCAGCGTTGGTGGCTTTGGCAGCAGCATGCGATGGTGTGTCGACATTTGTGGGTACGTCTCGTCTCACACACAAAGAGAGCAACCGAGCTTTGACACTCCAAGCGGAGTATGCGAAGGTCGGAATCGAGGTGATTCTGGAGGGTGACGACATCATGAAGGTAAAGGGAGGTAATATTAAAAACACCACTGTCGATAGCCACAACGACCACCGTATTGCGATGTCTATGGCAGCTACAGCACTTCGTGGCGAGGGAGAGATGATAATTCGAGGTGCGGAGTGTGTGGCGAAGAGCTACCCCAATTTCTTCGATGATTTGGAGTCGATAATTGAAAAAAAGTAAAACAATGAATAGTTTCGGAAGAGTTTTTAGAGTAACGCTTTGGGGGGAGTCTCACGGCAATGGAATAGGAGTGTCGGTGGATGGAGTTCGCCCCGGAGTTGAACTCACACATGATGATTTCACCTTTGATTTGGAGCGTCGTCGCAGCGGTAAAAAGGGAACAACACCTCGCAAGGAGAGCGACACACCACGCATTGTGTCGGGAGTATTCAACGACCACACGACAGGAGCACCGCTTACGATAGTGTTTGAGAATGAGAATACAATATCGAAGGATTACTCCAACCTCACAACTCACTTTCGCCCCTCACATGCCGATATGGTTGCCGATGCGAAGTATGGAGGATGGCAAGATTACAGAGGTGGAGGTCACTTCTCGGGACGCATTACACTACCTTTTGTTGCGGCGGGAGTCGTAGCGAAAAAAGTTTTGGGTTCAAAGATCACATTCCAAAGCGAGATTGTGGAGTTGGCGGGCGAAACAGATAGCTCGATGTTTGATGAGATTGTGGAGCGTGCGGTTAAAAATTTAGACTCTGTAGGAGGTGTTATCGAGTGCCGTATTGGGGGAATCCCGATGGGTGTAGGAGAGCCATTCTTCGACTCGGTGGAGAGTGTTATGGCACACCTTCTGTTCTCGATTCCGGCGGTAAAGGGTGTTGAGTTTGGAGCAGGATTTGACTCTACACGCATGATGGGATCTGAGAATAACGATATGATAGTAAATTCGCAGGGCGCAACCCAAACAAATAACTCGGGAGGCATCAATGGCGGTATCGCAAACGGAAATGATATCGTATTGCGTGTTGCGGTGAAACCCACAGCGAGCATATCGTCGCAGCAGAATACATACAACAAAACAACCGATTCGGTGGAGCCACTTGTGATACATGGTCGCCACGACGCTTGTATTGCATTGAGAGCAGGTGTCGTTATTGAGGCGGCAGCGGCAATCGCTTTGGCAGATTTGATGGTTGTCGGACAAACCCCAATAGAGAAGAGATAGAGGTATGACAATTCGTGAGGTGATAGATGCTATCTCTCAAGCAGCTATGGAGGTGTACGGCGAGGCGGAGGCGAAGCAGATTGGGCGAATTATGGTTATGGAGTTGGGGCACTACACCCCAACTCAACTTGTTATATGGCGTGACGAGGAGTGTCGGATTGATAATATAGAGGAGATCATCGCAGAGGTGAAGTCATCTCGCCCGATTCAATATATTGTGGGCTCTACGGAGTTCTGTTCGTTGGAGTTTAAAGTTGCGGAGGGGGTGCTAATACCACGCCCCGAAACCGAGGAGTTGGTATGGTGGATTGTGGAGGATCACAAATCTCTCACACCACGTATCGTAGATGTCGGAAGCGGAAGTGGTGCTATCGCTGTATCGTTGGCAAAAAATCTGCTGTGTAGTGAAGTTTGGAGTGTTGATATCTCCTCAGAGGCACTTGTGCAAGCTCGCACAAATGGGGAACTCAATGGCGTAAATGTTAACTTCGTAGAGGGGGATGCACTCCTAGGTGTAGAGAGATATCTACCCGATGTGGGGTTTGATATTGTGGTCTCTAACCCCCCCTATATCCCTCGTAGTGAGGGGGAGAGCATGCGACAAAATGTAATGGATTTTGAGCCACATGTGGCACTCTTTGTTGATGACGCAGAGCCGTTGATATTCTATCGTAAGATATCGGAGTCGGCGCAGAAGTTATTAACAAACGGTGGAAAACTATACTTCGAGATACACGAAAATTTTGCACCGCAGATGGTTGAGATGTTGGAGAGCATGGGCTACATAAACATCATCTGCCGAGAGGATATAAACCAAAAGCCACGTATGATATGTGCGCAAAAGCCGTAAAACAGAGAGTACCCAAGAGTGCGCAGCAGGCACTCGCATCACTCATGCGAGAGTGCGCAAAGGCGGAGAGATCGACGGGAGATGCTCGCCGCTTGATGGCTAGATGGGAGGTGGCAAAACAGGATCAAGAGGGGGTTTTGAATCAACTCATAGAGATGAAATTTATAGATAACCGCCGCTTTGCTCAAGCATACGTTCGAGATAAGGTGAACCTCAGCGGATGGGGTGCCCAGAGAATCAGCTTAGAGTTGAGTCGCAAGGGGGTGGAGCGAGATATTATAGATGAGGCGATGGCAGATTTAGACAAAGAGGCGATGGCGGAGAGGCTGAAAAGCGCACTCTCGAAACGTCGACGCACGTTGAAATATAAAGACCAATATGATTTAAAAAATAAACTAATGCGATATGGAGCATCTCTGGGGTATGACTACTCGATGGTGCGAGACGCTATCGCAGAGGTTACACAAAACGAAGAGGCAGAATGTTCAGATTTTTACTTTTAGCAGCATCAATATTTACACTTCAAGTCGCCTCGGCACTTGATATCGACCCCGACTACTACATATATCCAGTCGAGGGGGTCGCACGCCTATACTCTGCAAATTTCGGAGAGCTACGTCCCGACCATTTCCATTCGGGGGTAGATATCAAAACAGATGGAGTGGAGGGCAAAAGCGTCGTGGCGGTGGCGGATGGATATGTATCTCGGTTGGGGCTCTCACCTTCGGGGTATGGATTAGCACTCTACGTCACACACCCCAATGGTACAACATCGGTGTATGGTCACCTTTCACGCTTTCGTGACGACATAGCCAAGCGAGTTTTGGCGGAGAGATACGCCACAAAACAACACTCCGTATCGCTATTCTTCACCCCCGAAGAGTTCCCCGTAAAGCAGGGAGAGAGGATCGCATACTCCGGGAATTCGGGATCTTCGTCGGGTCCACACCTCCACTACGAGATCCGTGAGAGTGCCACGCAACGCCCCATAAATATTATTGCACGAGGGGTCATAAAGCCTCGCGACACTCGACGCCCAATATTTTTCAAACTTCACTATATCGAAGTCGACACCCTTGATGGAGTGGCGTATCAAGCACCTCGCCGCACATATACACTATTGAACCCCTCTACGGGGCAGTATCAGATAAATGTTCCGGGTAACGAAATCCCGGTGGGGCGCAACGGATATTTCATTGCCGAGGTGTCGGACAGAAAAGATGATGTCACCAACACATTTGGCATACACTCGCTGGAGGGGGAGATTGATGGCTCGACATTCTTCAAATACCAGATGGATGGTTTCTCGTTCGACAATACTCGCTACGTAAATGGCGTGAGTTGCTATGCCCTAAAGTTGGGCTCTCGTAACGAAATTGTGCGTATGGCGCAGTTGGAGTGTGGCACATCACAATTCTACCCCATCATCGAAGAGCGTGGAGTTATCAAGTGCGACTCAGCACAGAGACGTGAAGTGGTGATACGTGCGGTAGATGATTGCGCTTTGGTGGCGACACTGAAGTTCAGTATCGTAGGCAAAAGAGACTCTTTCGTAGCATCTGTCGATGAATCGAAAACTATTATTAGAGCAACAAAACCCTTCACTCACTCGCAGGAGGGGTTGAAGGTAGAGATCCCAGCTCGTGCACTGTATGAGTCCATACCGTTTAGCACCAAAGTGTTATCGGCTCAAAAGTTCGAGATAGATAGCACAGTGATGGTCGCCTCTGATGTGTACCAAATCCTCTGTGATTCGATCCCTCTACACAAATCAATGACGGTGAGCATAGATGTAGATCTCACCCCCGAGCAGCAGCAGAGGGCGATTATCGCTAAGATATCTCGTTGGGGAAAAGGGTTTAGCGTAGGGGGTAAATATCAAGACTCCACAATGACGCTCAACACCCGTTCGGTGGGACGATACTTCGTGGCGATAGACACAACGCCACCTGTCATAAAGGCTAATTTTGTAGATGGCACAGATCTTTCGACACAAAAATCACTCTCCTTCACGGTGAGCGATAACTTTTCGGGGGTGGCGAAATATAACGCTACGATAAATGGAGAGTGGGTGGCATTGGAGCTATCGAAGGGGCGGTTGAAACACGACATAATCCCCTCGATGGGGTATATGAAACGTAGCGATAATATCCATACAATTAAACTAGAGGTTGTTGATGGTTGCGGCAACGTATCAACCATTGAGCGAAAATTTGTCTATGGGGGTATGTAAAAATTGTAAAAAAATAGTTACTTTTGTGCCAACTGAACAATTAAAATAAAATATCATGTTTTTTAAACCATTAATTACCGAAACTACCGACTCTCTAGCACAAGGTGCAGTAGAGGCGGCAGATAGTGTTGCTACGGCAGTAACAGAGATTGCAGCAACAGTACAAAGTGTTGCTACGGGAGAGATGAGTGTGGTTGATCTATTGAAAAATAGTGGAGATGTTGACTTCTCGACACTTATAACAAATATAAGTGGCGAGATTATGAAGGTTGGATTCAAGATCGTAATCGCACTTTTGATCTACTACATCGGCCGATTCCTTATCGGCAAGGTGATATCGTTTATGGATAAGGGTTTCGAGAAGAGAGATGTTGAAGTTTCGCTACGCTCGTTCCTTAAAAGTATGGTCAAAATTGTACTCTATGTACTTCTGATCCTCACTATTATCCAACTTTTGGGTATCAATACAACCTCACTTGTTGCGATGTTAGCATCCGCAGGTTTGGCTGTAGGTATGGCTCTCAGCGGAACGTTGCAGAACTTCGCAGGTGGTGTTATGATTCTGTTCTTGAAACCATACAAGGTGGGAGATTATATCATCGCACAGGGTCAAGCAGGTACAGTACAGGAGATTATGTTGTTCACAACGGTGTTGGAGACATTCAATGGCGACACAATATTTGTGCCTAATAGCACAATCTCATCGTCGATCATTGAGAACTATACTCACTCGGGAGAGCGTCGTATCGTGTGGACAGTATCGGTGTCGTATGGTGATGATTACGATGTTGTTAAGAAGGCGATCATGGATATCCTCCTAGCCGACAAACGCATCATGAACGACCCTGCACGCCCAGGATTACAACCATCCGTTGTACTATCTAAATTAGCGGATAGCTCGGTGGATATTGATGCCCGTGTGTGGGTGACAAACGAGAACTATTGGGGTGTAATGTTCGATGTCAACGAGCAGATCTACAAACAACTACCAAAGAAGGGGGCAAACTTCCCATTCCCTCAAATGGATGTACACATCAAACAGTAAGAACCTTAAGGGGAGGAATCTTTTCTCCCCCAATTATTTATATTATATACAAAACAGATGGAATTAAAAGAAATTTTGGCAATATCGGGTCAACCAGGACTCTACAAATATGTAGCACAATCTACTCGTGGAGTGATTGTTGAGTCGCTCATCGATGGCAAACGTATGAACGCAGCGGCATCGGCAAAGGTGAGTACACTAACCGAGATCTCGATGTTCACCGAGGGTGAGGATATCTCACTAGCAGATGTATTCACTAAGATCTTTGAGTACACCAAAGGTGAGGCTGCAATCAGCCACAAAGAGTCAGCCGAGAAGATTAAAGCAGAATTTGCTGCGGTGCTCCCAGAGTATGATCGTGACCGTGTACACGTGTCGGATATGAAGAAGTGCTTCTCGTGGTTCAATATCTTGGTCGCAGCGGGTATGACATCTTTTGAGTTGCCAAAATACGACACTACAGAGAGCAGCGAGGAGTAACGCATGAAGATTGGAGATATTGAGCTTGGATGTCAACCTCTTTTCTTAGCTCCGATGGAGGATGTTACCGACCCCTCGTTCAGATATATGTGCAAGAGATTTGGGGCAGATGTCGTTTACACGGAGTTTATATCGGCAGATGGACTTATTCGAGATGCTTGGAAGTCACGAGCAAAACTCAACATCGACGACGAAGAGCGTCCCGTAGGTATCCAAATCTATGGAAACCAAATCGACCCGATGGTCGAAGCGGCACGTATTGCACAGAGTGTAAACCCCGATATTATTGATATCAACTTCGGATGCCCGGTGAAGAAGATCGCCGGACGTGGAGCAGGCTCGGGAATGATGCGAGATGTGCCATTGATGGTCGAGATGACTCGTCAAATTGTCGCTGCGGTGAACACCCCAGTCACAGTCAAAACACGTCTGGGATGGGACGAGGAGAGCAAAAATATCGAGGAGATAGCACTCCGACTACAAGATGTCGGCATCAGTGCGCTGACAATTCATGGGCGTACTAGAGCGCAGATGTATCGTGGCGAGGCGGATTGGAGTTTGATTGGAAAGGTGAAGAATAATCCACTGATCCATATTCCAATCATCGGAAATGGAGATGTCGACTCGGGAGAGAGTGCAAAGGCTATGTTTGATAGATATGGGGTCGATGGAGTGATGGTTGGACGAGCAACCTATGGTAGACCATGGATATTCAAGGAGATCCGTCACTTTCTCACCACAGGGGAGCATATGGCGCAACCATCTGTGGTGGAGAGGGTGAAAATTGCACACGAGCACCTCACAAAATCTATCGAGGTGAAGGGTGAGAAGGTTGGAATCCTCGAAATGCGCAGACACCTATCTAACTACTTCAAAGGTCTGCCCGATTTTAAGGCGACACGTCTGAAGCTCGTAACTCTCACAGATCCACAAGAGTTGCACGATACGATAGCCTCGATAAGCGAAAGATGGGGCGATTTCGATGTGAGTGAGGTTGTGCCTGCACCGTTGTCGCATAGTCTTTAATGGGTGTGATTTAAGATTGCAGGGGTAAGTAAGTAGTGTAAAACAATTATTGCCATATTTTTAATAGCACTCTTGTAGCAATATTTTTCACTATTAAATCTCAATGTAGAACTACTATATTTTCAATTCAATAGCAAAAAATCTCATCTCCAATAGCACTCTTAAAAATACACCAATAATTATTTTACCCTACTTAATTGCTGAATCTGTTTAAACAGTTCCTATGTGAACATTCGGATAATTACGATTTATAAAGATAGCGAATTTTCAAAATGTTAATATTAAAAAAATGTTAATAAAAAAAGTTTGAAAAGTAAAAAAATATCTATATCTTTGTGTCGAAAATAATAGCAATGATGAAAAATATCACCCATATATCAGCAACTTGCTGGCAGCAAAATGACGCCCTCAACGGAGGTATTGTTTCTGTTTATTGGGGTGATTGTTTATAATAATTAGGGTAACCGTTTGGTTACCTTTTTTTTTGCGTACGCCATTGTACGGTGCTTAGAGTATGAAAACAGTAATTAAAGGGGCGAAATATTACACCCCACAAGGTAGTAAATGTGGCGATGTCGCTATCGAAGATGGTCGCATTGTTGCGGTGCAGAGCCAAATCACACCCTCGCATGAGGATCGAGTGATTGATGTTCAGGGGGGGTATCTCCTCCCGGGTTTGGTAGATGTGCATGTTCACCTTCGAGAGCCGGGATTTGCCAATAAGGAGACTATCCTAACGGGAACAAAGGCGGCAGCGAGAGGTGGATTCACAACAGTGTTCTCAATGCCTAATCTATACCCTGCACCCGACTCGGTGGAGACGCTAAAGCTACAAACCGATATCATCGAGCGAGATGCAGTTATCGAGGTGATACCATACTCTTCGATCACAATGGGGCAGATGGGCAAAGGTGAGTTGGTGGATTTCGAGGCTATGGCACCTATGGTTGGCGGATTTTCGGATGATGGTCGTGGCGTGCAGAGTGCGGAGCTTATGGCTCAAGCTATGGATATGGCAGCGAAGGTTAATCGCCCGATTGTGGCGCACTGCGAGGTGGATGAACTACTGCATGGAGGATATATCCACGATGGTGAATATTGCCGAGAGCATGGTCATAAACCAAACTGTTCGCAAAGCGAGTGGGGTCAAGTGGTTCGAGATATGGCTCTTGTCGAGGAGGCTGGGTGTCAATACCATGCGTGTCACCTATCGACCAAAGAGAGTGTCGAGGCTATCCGCCAAGCGAAGTTGAAGGGTTTGAGAGTTAGCTGCGAGACAGCACCACACTACTTGTTGCTAACGGATGCAGATCTGCGTGAGGAGGGGCGTTTTAAGATGAACCCACCAATCCGCTCGGCGGAGGATCAGTTAGCACTGCTCAACGGAGTTGTGGATGGCACGGTGGAGATTATCGCTACCGACCATGCACCTCATACCGCCGAGGAGAAGGGAAGTGGACTAGCGACGAGTGCCTTCGGAATTGTTGGTATCGAGAGCTCTTTTGCACTGTGCTATACTTATTTGGTGCGTCGAGGCGTTATAAGTATGGAGAGGCTCGTTGAGCTTATGGCGGTAAATCCACGACGAATATTTTCGTTGCAGAGCGTGTCCATCGAGGTTGGCTCAGTGGCGGATCTTGCAGTTTTTGACCTCGATGCGGAGTACACTATCGACCCCGAAGAGTTTGCGTCTAAGGGCAAAGCAACACCTTTTGAGGAGTGGAGAGTTTGCGGTCGCACGATGCTCACTATGGTTGGAGGAGATGTGGTGTACCAAAATTAAAATATAAATAATAACAAGAATTATAATATACAACTAAAAAGATGAGACCCTACACGAAAAAAATCGTCTTGGAGAATGGCCGTGAGTTCTATGGCTATGGCTTCGGAGCAGACCGTGAAGCGATCAACGAGATCGTATTCAACACCTCGATGGTAGGTTACCAAGAGATCCTATCGGATCCTTCGTATACCGACCAGATGGTTGTTATGACCTACCCATTGATAGGAAACTATGGTACTGCCGATGAGGATTATGAAACAAAATTCCCCTCAATCGGAGGAATGATCGTCAGAGAGTATAACGACATGCCGAGTAACTTCCGCTACACGAAGACCCTAAATGAGGTATTTGAAGAGCACAATATCCCCGCTATCGAGGGAATCGACACCCGTTTGTTGACTCGCATAATTCGTGACGAAGGATCTCAGCGAGTTATGATAACATCGGTTGACACTCCATTGGAGGAGGCGTTGGAGCGTATGGCTGCGACACCACTACCAACGGATATGGTGGCTCGTGTGAGTTGCAAGAAGAGATGGTTCTCACGTACTCCTAACCATGAGTACGATGTTGTGGCTATCGACTGCGGAATCAAATATAACATCATCCGTAAATTTAACGAGAAGGATTGTAATGTAATTGTTGTACCTTACAACACCCCTATCGACGAGATCTTGGCTTTGAAACCCGATGGAGTATTTTTATCGAATGGGCCGGGTAACCCAGAGTATGTAACTCCAGTTATTGAGTTGGTTAAGGAGCTCAAAGGTAAACTCCCGATCTTCGGAATCTGTATGGGTCACCAAATGGTGTCGTTGGCATATGGAGCATCAACCTTCAAGATGAAGTTTGGTCACCGTGGAGG
>JAWXSU010000015.1:0-17105 GCA_044434245.1 Rikenellaceae bacterium
ATGGGTTATATTCGACAGTAAGATATATACTCTTACGATGTTGACAACATTGTCGTTATTGCAACTTTCGAGCGGCATTATGTCGTTGTTGGGCAAGAGGGCAAACCCATCGTTTATTGTCTGTGCTAGCTTCACATTGATAATATTATTGGGGGCGGGAATATTGATGCTGCCACGTTCGACATACAATGGCATATCGTTTATCGATGCTCTCTTCACCTCCACGAGCGCAACATGTGTCACGGGACTCACAACCATAGATGTGGCAACAAATTTTACCCCCATTGGAATATTTATCATAGCAGCCTTAATACAAATTGGAGGGCTCGGAATCATGACGCTCACCTGTTTCTTTGCAGTGTTTTTTATGGGTAACGCATCGTTTAGGTCTCAGGCTATGATTAGCGATATGGTGAGCTCCAAATCACTTAGTTCTTTGGTGTCTACACTTATCTACATTCTGGGATTTACGGTGATAATCGAGGCTATCGGCGCAGCGGTGATATGGTGGAATATACACGGAACGATGGGGATGACATTCAACGAGGAGATTTGGTTCTCGATATTCCACTCCATATCTGCATTCTGTAACGCAGGATTTTCGACTCTACCGGGGAATCTGGGAAATGAATTGTTAATGAGCAATCACAATATTTTTTATGTCACAATATCTATCCTTGTGGTTTTGGGAGGTGTGGGATTCCCAATTCTAGTGAATATGTACGATACACTCCGTTATCGCATAACTAGATTCAAAGAGAGGTATATACTCCACTCCGACAGAATTACACGCCAAGTACACTTGTACAATCTTAATACCCGTATTGTGCTGGCTATGACATCAATACTATTGATTGGAGGTACGCTATCTATTGCCATTATGGAGTGGAACAACGCATTCTCTGCGCTCCCTATCCCGGATAAAATTGTACAATCTTTTTTCACAGCGGTGTGTCCTCGAACTGCTGGATTTGCGAGCGTTAGCCTTTCGATGTTTAGCTTGCAGTCGGTACTGCTAATTATGGTTTTGATGATTATTGGCGGTGGTACTCAATCTACTGCTGGAGGTATAAAGGTGAATGTTTTTGCTGTAGTGTTACTGAATTTGTGGGCGATACTCAGAGGAAGCGAGAATGTGACGATATACAATAGAACGCTATCCTACGACTCTATTAGAAGATCTAACGCTACGTTTATTCTATACTTTGCATTTGTCGTTATGGCGTTCTTTTTGCTCACCATATTTGAGCCCGAAGCTCCGATATTAGCACTTATGTTCGAAGCGATATCGGCTCTTAGCACAGTGGGAGCAAGTATAGATCTAACCCCGACGCTTGGAGGGGATAGCAAGGCGGTAATCATCGCACTTATGTTCATCGGGCGTGTGGGTGTATTAACCACAGTGATGAGTTTCATCAAACAACAAAAGAGAACAAATAAATATAAATTCCCGAGTGAAAATATTATAATAAACTAATTATGAAGTATATAATCATAGGTCTAGGAAACTACGGAGGTGTGCTTGCCGAGGAGTTATCGTCGCTAGGTCACGAAGTTATCGGGGTGGATATGAACGAAAGCAAAGTAGATGTTATCAAAGATAAAATATCTACATCATTTGTGATAGATGCCACCGACGAACAGGCTCTTTCGATACTTCCACTACGTTCGGTGGATGTGGTGATAGTTACGATAGGTGAAAATTTTGGAGCCTCAGTAAAGGTTGTCGCTCTACTCAAAAAGAGTGACGTTAAACATATCTACGCACGTGCGGTGGACGAGGTGCATCAAACCGTGCTTGAGGCTTTTGATCTAGATTCCATACTCTTCCCAGAGAAGGAGGCTGCTCGAAATTTGGTTCAGATTCTAGATCTTAAGGTTCACGTCGAATCTTTTGAAGTCGACAAGGAGCACTACGTCATAAAATTCAACCCTCCGAAGGCTTTCTGGGGATACAAAATAAGCGATATCGCTCTCGAAAAGGAGTTTAACCTGAAGATTATAGCTCTTATCAAAGGCGAGAGAGTATTTAATAGTATCGGAGTGTCGATCCTAGAGAGAGAGGTCGACAATAGATTTGAAGTAGATTACCTATTAAGCGAGAATGACCAACTCGTATGTTACGGTAAATATTCGGACTTTGTGAAATTTTGGAGAGCAATATAACTATGACAAACAAAGAACTAATGAGGGTTGCAATCAACCTATCGATAGAAAATATAAAAAATGGAGGAGGTCCTTTTGGTGCAGTTATAGCAAAAGATGGCGAGATAGTAGCTACGGGTGTCAATCGTGTCACTGCAAAAAATGACCCTACAGCACATGCCGAGGTGAGCGCAATACGTGAAGCGTGTCAAAAACTCGGAGTCTTCAACTTGGAGGGATACGAAATTTTCACATCTTGTGAACCATGTCCAATGTGTTTGGGGGCAATATATTGGGCTCGCCTTAGCAAAATGTATTACGGCAACAACAAAACAGATGCCGCCGATATCGGATTCGATGACTCATTTATATATGACGAAATTGCTCTTCCGCTCCCCAAAAGGAGACTCTCTAGCGAACAGCTTCTTAGCGAAGAGGCTCTCAAGGCGTTTAGATATTGGAACGAAACCAATGATAAAATTGAATACTAAAACTTCATGAAACTAAACTACAAACCACAAGTTACCCAACTTATGATCTCTGCTGTGACCATAGGGTCAAGCATGATTATGTCTGCTCAAGCAGCTGAAAAATCACCAAATTTTCTTTTTATATGCATTGATGACCTTCGCACAGAGATTGGTGCGTATGGCTGTGACTACATGAAAACTCCCAATTTGGATAGAATTGCATCACAAGGTCGACTCTTTACCCATCAATATGTCCAAGTACCAACAAGTGGTGCTTCGAGATGTTGTATGCTCACAGGAAAATATCCGACAAAGAGCCGAGATGCTAACAACGAAATATTCGGAAAAAGTTTAATCGGTACAAAGGAGGGGGAGCTTCCTGAGACATTTATTCACCACCTAAAGCGCAATGGCTACTACACCGTTGGAATGGGAAAGGTGAGTCATCACGGCAATGGTAGCACCCGATATAAAGGCAACGAATCCAGAGAGTTGCCTCACAGCTGGGATAGATTTGTCAACGATCCAGATTGGCTATGGAAAGGTGATGATATTCTACATGCATACGCAGATGGCGAAGGTGGTGGTGGCGTACATAACCCCAAACCAGCATTTCAAACATTGGATGTTCCCGATGAGAGCTATCCTGATGGTCGCCTTGCAAATTTAGCAATGGCAGAGTTGGAGCTAATATCTGAGAAAAATAACGAGGAGCCTTTCTTTATGGCTGTAGGATTTTACAAACCACACCTCCCATTTTGTGCGCCACTCAAATATTGGGAGATGTATAGTGACGAAGATATTGATCTAGCTCCAAATAAAACAATCCCGGAGGGTGTCGACAATGCATTTATATATAGCAGCGCAGAGTTCAGACAACAGTACTCTCACCCTCACCAAGCAGGAGTTGGCATTGTCCTTCCTGATGAATATGCACGTGATCTAAAACATGCATACTACGCTGCAATCTCATACACCGACACGCAAGTAGGAAAGGTGCTAAACAAACTCGAAGAGTTGGGATTAGATGAAAACACAATTATCGTTGTGTGGGGAGATCATGGATGGTGTTTGGGAGATCATACAATATGGGGTAAACATAATGTTTTTGATCGTGCTCTCAACAGCACATTTATGATTAAAACACCCGATATGAACAAGCCAGGTGTAGCATCTGACCAACTCATAGGAACTATTGATATATACCCCACAATATGCGACCTTGCAGGTATTACTCCACCCGAAGGGATTGATGGCGTGAGCATCACACCTATCATCGAAAACCCAAAGACTAAAACTCGTGACGAGATATACACATATTGGCAAGGTAAACTCTCGATTAAAACTAAGAGATACAGATTATCGGTACACAACAGTCGAGGTAAGGAGGCAATTATGTTATTCGATCACAAAAATGATCCGAACGAAACAATCAACGCAGCAGAGAAATACCCTAAGGTTACAGAAGAGTTACTATCAAAACTAAAAGCTCAAAATAGAGGGTATTTACCAGACTTTAAGTAACAACATAGCATTTACAGAGATATGGTATTACGAAGTTTTATACGTAAAATGGAGTTCGAAACTTTGCAACTTTTTTAATTTTTTCATTAGAATCGTTGTGATATCAATAAAAAATTACTAACTTAGCGTATAAAACTTTATACAACCTAAGAACCAACCATTTATATGACACCTAAAGAGCATTCAATATCAATGATCTCCCAGTCGGAGTTGCAATATCTAGAACTTCTCTCCTCTAATTTCCCCTCTATAGCCTCGGCTAGTGCGGAAATTATAAACCTGGAGGCTATTTTAAACCTACCCAAGGGAACTGAACACTTCCTTACGGATCTCCACGGAGAGCATGAGGCATTCGACCACGTAATAAAAAATGCATCTGGAGCAATAAAACGTAAGGTTAACGAAATTTTTGGAAATACACTGCGTGAAGCTGAGAAGAAGGAGATATGTACACTTATATACTACCCCGAGCAAAAACTTCGACTGATCGAAAATGTAGAGGATGACATAGAGGATTGGTACATGATAACCCTTACGAAGTTGGTGAAGATATGTCAAAACGTATCCTCAAAATATACACGTTCTAAGGTTCGTAAAGCTCTGCCACCAGAGTTTACATATATCATCCAAGAGTTGCTCCATGAATCGAGTGATGACCGCAATAAACAGGGGTATATTGGCGTGATTATAAGCACTATAATCTCTACTAATAGAGCAAAGGAGTTTATTGTTGCGATATGTAATTTGATCCAACGACTAACTATTGATCGACTACATATCGTGGGAGATATTTACGATAGAGGTGCTGGAGCACACATAATAATGGATACCTTGTGCCGTTACCACAACTTTGATATTCAATGGGGTAACCACGACATATTGTGGATCGGAGCTGCGGCAGGAAATACAAGCTGTATCGCCAATGTTATTCGTATGGCAATGCGTTATGCAAACTCTACAACTCTCGAAGATGGATATGGTATAAATCTTCTTCCACTGGCTACATTCGCAATAGACACATATTTCGATGATCCGTGTAATGTGTTTAAACCTAAAGTCGAGACTAAAACTGGTAGACTTAATGCCAAGAGACTTAGGCTCGTAGCACAGATGCATAAAGCGATAACTGTGATTCAATTTAAATTGGAGGCTGAGATTATTTCACGTCGCCCTGAGTTTGAGATGCAGCATCGCAATTTATTGGAACATATTGATTTTGAACATGGTACATTCACATTTGATGGTACAGCATACCCTCTGCTCGATACACTATTTCCAACTATCGACCCTAAAGATCCATACAAATTAACAGATGAAGAGGCAGCGTTGGTCGAAGAACTACACTACTCTTTTGTACATAGCGAAAAGTTGCGACTTCACATGAGGTGTCTATTCGCTAATGGAGGAATGTACTTATCGTATAATTCAAACCTATTATTTCACGCATCAGTGCCTCTAAATGAAGATGGTAGCTTTAAAAAGGTTGAACTGTGTGGCAAAAAATACCACGGTAAAAAGCTGATGGACAAGATAGATGGACTCGTTCGACTAGCATACCTTGGTGATGAAGATCACCCAATGAAGGAGTTTGCGGTAGATTATATGTGGTATATGTGGTGCGGAAAGGATGCACCCTCGTTCGACAAGAGCATGATGCGAACATTCGAAAGATATTTTATTGCAGACTCTAGTTTGCATAAAGAGGAAAAGGGGTATTACTACAAGCTACGTGATAATGAGGATATTTGCAACAGTATAATCAAAGAGTTTGATGTGACAGGTGAACATACACACATAATCAACGGTCACGTCCCTGTTAAAGCGATGAGCGGCGAGAGACCAATCAAAGCAAATGGTAAACTACTCGTTATTGATGGTGGATTCTCAAAAGCGTATCAACCTGCTACGGGAATCGCTGGATATACACTGGTGTACCACTCTCATGGATTAGAACTTGTTCAACATGAACCTTTTGTCTCTACTCAAAAAGCGATTGAAGAGGGGTTAGATATTAAATCTACAACTATCATCGTCGAATACAATAGCCAACGTGTGATGGTGAAAGATACAGATATGGGCAAAAAGTTGCGAATTCAAATCGAACAATTAAGTCGACTACTATCAGCATATCGAGTTGGAATTATCAAAGAGCAACTATAACAATATAAATAGAGAGAAGAGCCTCCGATAAGCAAAATCTTATCGGAGGCTTATTATTTGACCACATTGCTTAATTGACCCTTAAAACATATTATAACGCCAGTCTTGAATAAGATTCTTTTATCCAAAACTGACGTTTATAAGAATAACATGCAATCTCCATACGGAGTGCACATTGTCAAAAGACCTACTCCTTCACACTATTTTCATACGCCACACGAAGTGTAACTGTGATCCAACCAAATACGAGACCCACAATACAATAGATCATCTCTGTTAGCGACGCACTTAGGAATGTTGTCCCTTCTGGTTGGAATGTCATAATTGCGAAGAATGCTCCAGCTCCGATAAACAACGCTGGAATCATAACTTGTACTCGCTCCAAACATATCACCGGGATCACAAGAATCAACAACGAAAGAGGAGTAACCCAGAACCCTGGAACACCAACACCTCCTAACCATCCTGCAAAGGCGATAATTAGAATTGAACCTATGATACCTGCGATATATCCTATAAGCACCTGAACACCACCTTTGATATTACACCCTGCGAGGAAATACATCGCCCATGCTTGAAATGTCAGCCAGCCAAAACCGCTACTTCCTATAAAATGAGAGCACCCTCCCACACTTTGCAATCCTTGGTCAATAAGTTGAACTATTGCCGCTAGAATGGCAATCATGATCGGAATGATGATAAATTTTGAGAATTTCATAGTTTAATAAGTTTTTAGATTTGTTGATATAGACAAATATATAAAATAAATCCCAATATTCAAAATTATAATGAATATTGGGATTTATCATATTTACCTACTTCTCGATAGGGGTGATGTGCATCGAGACACCTCCACCTGGAAGAAGTTTGAAATTCAACGTATCTGACGACTTAAGTTTTCGTTGAGATACTCGAACCTTTGACTTTGTAGTGAGTGTAGCATCATCCTCATAGATTGAGACATTGTACTTTTTACCCTTCTCCAAAATATCCGACATCTTGATCGTAACATCACGACCATCATTATTGGTGATAGCTCCAATAAACCACTCATCTCCCGAACGGCGACCTTGAATAATATACTCTCCAACTTCACCCTCGATTGCACGGCTCTCATCCCAAACTGTTGGGATAGTTGACCATAGTGCCATCTCTGGCTCATCGCTATACTCATCGATTGTATCGTACCAGTGTAGGAACTGAAGTGGACTATAATATATGATAGGTAGTGCCAACTGCTGACCATGAGTCGTTTTGAGTCGTTTGTCATAATAAGCAAATGTATAATCTGCCGCACCAGCGATATAACGAGTGTAAGGAAGGATCGTATTGTGAGTAGCATCCGGGAACATCTCATTTCCAGCAATTCCCTCTTGACTCATTAAGTTCGGGTATGTACGGCTGAAACCTGTTGGACGATATTCATCGTGCACATCAACCATGATCTCATACTTCGCACACTTCTTAATTGCATCATGCAACCATGTCGACCACCCTTGGTTTCCGATTTGAACGAAACCAAATTTGATTCCACTCACTCCCCACTCTTTATATATAGGTAGCATCTCATCAAGCTGGCTAACCAAAGCTCTCATATTAACATACAAAAATACACCGATCCCCTTTGACTTAGCATAATCACAAAGCTCCTTTATATCCAACTCTCTTTTAGGATCTGGGCGTCGTGCATCCGAAGCGATTGATCTCTCCAATCCATACCATCCTGCATCGAGGTGTACATATTGGTAGTTACGCTCTGCAGCGAAATCTACACCCGTCTTTGCAGTCTTTGTATCGAGACCTGTTCTATAAACCTTACCTGGACGAATCCATGATGTATCTTCGATTTGACATGGATCATTAAGGTTCAAGATTATATCGTTGTGGTTAATCAAATCCACCGCATCTTTTGCTGCCATAACAACTCGCCATGGAGTGTTGTATGGAGTGATGATATCGGCGCAATCATACATGCTAAGCTCCAATGTCGACTCCTCATCCTTTGACAAAGCAAACTTACCACGCACATAATTAACCATTTGAGCCTCCGCCAAAGTTACATGCGTTCCGCTAGGTAGTTTCAGCGTGAGAGGTCTCTCACTCTCATCATCGCCCCAACCCTCAAGTGGACGAACCTCAAAAGGTCCTTGCGCCCACTCCTCAAAGAAGGCTAATGTTCCCTTAGGTAGCTTAAAACTCGTTTGCTCACCTGTGATATGGATAAAGAGTCCATTGATCGCCTCTGGGAAGTGATAGCGGAATGCCACACCTTCATTATAGGCTCTCACCTCGATATCCATATAGTAACTCTTGAATTTATTGTACTCATCCTTCTCGGCGTGTGATCCTTTTTTAAAGATCAACTGCATCTCGTTGTAGTTGTTAACAACTGTGTTGCGCTCGCCATATACTGGCTGCCACGACTCATCAACAGTGTTATATTTAACATCCTCCAACCACAAGTTTTCGCACCAGAAGTCGAACTCCTCATTAGGAACACCCAACGCAGACTCAAAGAGTTTGTTATCGATCATCACACCTAACTTACTCTTCTCGATAACCTGCTCACCCTCAAAGGTTACGCTGTAGCACAATTCCATGCGCTCATTATCCAACTTATCATGATAGAAGGTATACTCATATCTATTATCTGGCGATAATAATTTATGTGTCGCCTCGGTCGTTCGCCCAAAGAGCATGCTCGGCACAAGTAGCAGAGCTGATACAATTAATTTTTTCATTCTATTATTTTAAAGGTTTAATATTAGTTACGATATTCTCTTTACTCCATCATTCACATCTTCCACCCACAACTCTATAGCCTTCATCATCGCAGCGGCTCTTTTAGGTTCTGCATCATAAAGGTTTGTTGTCTCGAAGGGGTCATCTATCATATTATACAATTCGTAGTCGAACTCGCTCTCACTCTCTGCATTTGGGAATCTATGCATTTTCCATCCACCGCGAAGCATTGCAACTCTGTTTCTATAACCCCAAAACAGATCACGTTCTTGTGGTTCAACACCCTCTCTCAAAAAAGATAACATTGACACACCATCAATTTTATCGGAACTCGCATCACCTCCTGCCATCTCGACAAATGTTGGATAAAGATCCATTCCCAAAATTGCAACATCACTCTTTTGCCCAGCTGAAATTACTGCAGGGTAGCGGATAACACTTGGCAAACGATGTCCACCTTCATACATGGAACCCTTTGCTCCTCTATAACCGCTTGTACTTCCTCGGCTTCCAGCTGGTCCGTTATCCGAACAGAAGATAACCATTGTATTCTCATCAAGTCCCATTTCACTAAGTGTTGCCAAAATTGAACCTACACCCTCATCCATAACCTCAATCATCTCACTATAAATGCGTGGCACATCCTCTTTTGCAACCTTTCGAATATATCTCTTTTTACCCTCTTTACGCACCGGCTCATCATCACGTCCTTGGATTGGATAATGAGGTGATGGGTATGGCACATACAAGAAAAAAGGCTCTCCCGTTTTTTTAGGGTCGTGGTGCTTTATGAATTCAACACTATTTTGTGTGATAACATCCATAATATACCCTGACTCTGTACGATCAAGCTCGCCTCCGTTCCATAGGTCATAGTATCCAGCCTCGTCGACATATGAATGGTAATCAACATTCCCTGCAACAAAACCCTTAAATTTATCAAAACCTTGATATATAGGATTCAAGGAAGATGGATACCCCAAATGCCACTTACCAAACATTCCGCAGTTATAGCCCAAATCCGACAGTCTCTCAGCAATAGTCACCTCATCCAAAGCTAAACCTGCTTCTCTATGTTTTGCGGCTGTAATTACACCATCAACTCCCGTACGTTGTTGATACTTTCCAGTCATGAGCGCAGCACGTGTAGGACTACTGAGTGCACCATTAGAGTGGTAATTAGTAAGCATCATACCATCCTTTGCCATCTGATCTATATTTGGTGTTGATGCAGCAACACCGCCATAACATGATATATCACCATAGCCCAAATCATCCGCCATAATTAAAATCACATTCGGACGTAGCGGCTGTTCGCTTTCTGCGCATCCTACCAATGGTATAAGCAGCGACGACTTAATAGCTCTTATAAACTCTCTTCTCATGATAGCGATTATTTTCTAACCCAGATATGGCTACCTGCAACAAGATTATCATACTCCTCTTTGAGTCTCTTTTGCATGATCTTGAATTGTTTCTTATCTGTGGTAGATAGATCAGTTGTCTCGTTACGATCCTCACGGAGATTATAAAGTGAGAAATTTGTCATCTTCGCATTTTTCACCAAATCATAGTTCCCCGAATAGATATTGTAAATTTTGGGTAACGTCTCACCGCCATCCTCTAGGTTACAAAGAATTTTCCAATCCCCCTCACGCATAGATACAACCTGCTCATTCTCTGCATTATAGAACACCCACAACAATGGCGTAGTTCGCTCAAACTCTCCATTTTCGAACAACGACAACATAGATTCTCCATCCAACTCTCGATTCGGCAACTCTACACCTGCTAACTCGCAAAATGATGGCAAGTAATCCAATGCCGAAACAACAGCATCGCTCTCACCTTGGAATGTATCACGACCAAACCAATTCATAATTCCCGATACGTGTACACCACCCTCATTTGTCCACAACTTGCGACCCTTAAGTCCTCCAGTTGATCCATACGAGTGAATTGCACGTGAATATCTATTTAGAGTCTCAGGACCATTATCTGCCGAGAAAACCACCAATGTATTATCTCCAAATCGCTCCTCTATATAATCTAAAAGACGACCTAGATGTTTATCCATATTCTCTACATTTGCAAAGAACATCGCCTCATTCTCATTTTGTGCCATTGGCATATACTTCTCAACCAAATGTTTAGGCGACGCCACATTTTCGTGTGGCTCATGGAATGTGACATGCAGGTAAAATGGGTTATCATCCTCTCTACTATCCAACCATCCCAACGCCTCGTTGACTACAACTTCGCAGCTATAACCCACGAGTTGTCCCACAGGCTCTCCATTACGCACGAAGTTATTCGGATTACGATGGTTTGGCGCAGCATTATTATGCGTTGCAAACCAGTGGTCAAAACCAAAGTGGTCGGGTTTGGGTTGTTTATCAGAATTGAAGTGCGAACTACAGTGCCACTTTCCACTTAGGCATGTCGAATATCCTGCGCTTTTAAGGAGTGCTGGAATTGTAATTTCATGCTCTTGGAGGTGTACTATATCTCGGCAATCTTCACTCTTCTTAGGTCCTGGTATAAAATCATAGAAACCAGCACGATTGGGATTGCGCCCCGTGAGTAGTCCCGCACGAGATGGTGAACTCACAGCTGCCGAAGAGTAGAAATTTGTTAACTTAATTCCATCAGCAGCCAACTTGTCAAGGTTAGGAGTATTGATAACTTTGTGCCCAAAGCACCCGAGGTCTCCATATCCTAAATCATCACATAGCACTACTACAATGTTTGGTAACTCTTGATCTTTAGGTGCTGCTGTAACAGTTGCAACAAACATAGGATGCGCCACAGCTACACCAATAACCGCTTTAGTCAAAAAGCGTGGTTGAAGGTTTTGATTCATTTGGTTTAATTGTTTGGTTTATACACCAACAAAGATAACTATTATATTCTGTTTCCCCAAATAAACTCACCCCAATTTACGACACATTTTTGCTTATAATTGCCGACACTGCAACATCCCCTGTGACATTCACCGACGTACGCAGCATATCTAATGGACGGTCAACCCCCATAATCAACGCAATACCTTCGGGCGGAATGCCAACCGAAGAGAGCACCATCATCGAGATCACAATACTTCCTCCCGGTACTCCTGGCGTACCGATAGATGAAAGTGTTGTCGTGGCGATGATAGTTAGTATCTGCACAAATGAAAGATCGATATTCATAACCTGTGCGATAAATATCACCCCAATCGCTTGGTAACAACTCGTGCCATCCATGTTGATTGTAACACCTATAGGCAAAGTAAACGACGTAACACTTTTGGGTAAACCCAACGTATCGTTCGCCGCACTCATTGTTGTTGCTAAAGTCGCTGCACTTGAACTGGTTGTGAACCCGACCAACTGCACCGGAAATAGAGCTTTAATAAAATCTGCAACACGAAGGTCTGAGAATAATCTCACAAGAAGCGGATAAAAACCATACATCAATATCAACAACCCCGCAACGACTGTCAAAGTGTATGCCCCCAAAGCACTCAATAACGACACATCGCCAGCACTCCCGACGACCAAATTTGCCATGAGTGCCGCCACTCCAAATGGTGCCACCGACATTATAATATCTATGAGCTTAATGAGGATCGCATCCAAATCATCCACAAAATTCATAAAGTGCCCATTGCGCTCCTTTCCGACCATAATTGTCGCAATACCAATCAATACTGCGATAAGTATCACCTGCAACATCGAACCATTCGACGCCAAGGTGTTAAATATATTTTCGGGAAACATATCGACCAAAGGCTGCAAAGCTGTTTTGTTTTGCAGCGTCTCCATATTCGACACCTGAGCCTCAATATTTGTAGAGTACGCTTGCGCCAAACTATCTGATATCTCTCTATTCACAATCTCTCCGGGACGAATTATCGAAACCAATGTCACCCCCAATATTATCGCACACAATGTTGTTAGCGTATACATCACTATCGACCGAACTCCTATAGATGCCAACTTCGACATATCGCCCAACCCTCCGATTCCTTTTATTAACGACACAAGAACCAACGGCACTGCAATCAGTTTCAGCAATCGAATAAACATCTCACCAAAAGGCGAAACCCAATTCATCACAAAAACTCCCACACCTAGACTCACAGCAAAATACCCCACAATAAGTCCTATTATCATACCTACCAAAATTTTGGCGTATGGAGGCAAACCTCCGAATTTAATCTTCATCTTCTCTCTTTTTAATTGTTAAACACCCAAAGTCGGTGACACTCAAAAATTTTGCTAAACATCAATATAAAACAACAAAACTGACCATAGCATGATTTCCATCTACGATCAGTTCTGTATATTATATCCTAAACTTCAATCATCAACCTATCACTCTTCACTATAAATTCTCACATACTCCTCCAACACCTCGGAGATACTCTCCACTCCAATTCGCTCCTTAACGACGCCTGCATTCACCACCGAAATCGAACCATCAAAAGCATCAACCGTAACAATCACTGCATCCGAAATCTCGCTAAGTCCCAACGCTGCTTTTTGACGCACAGTGTATGAATCTGGTGTTTCGCTCTGGGTCATAGGCAAAACACAACCCACCGCCACTATACGCCCTCTTTCGACTACCATCGCCCCCTTGCGCAGTGATGACTCTTTACCCATAAGTGTCAACAACAGATTCGAAGATAGCTTTGCATCTATCTCTACCCCACCCTCCGTAATCAACGACAAATCACTATGTTGCGCCAGAACAATAATTCCGCCAATATGCCCTTGCGACATCGAAACCACGCTATCTACAATGGGTTTAAAGTCTGTCCCTTTTGCTGTATTGACTCGCCCAAATAACTTATCTACAAAGGCAAGATGTTTCTTACGAATACGTATTAATTGCAGAAACCGCCTTATCTCGGGTTGAAAAATCACAATCATAGCGATCACTCCGACCGCCATAATCTGCCCCAAAATAGAGGATAGCAACTCCATATTAAATCCCTTTACCACAACCCACAAGAGATAAAGTGCGATGATTCCAGTTAGTATATATGGAGCATTCGTACCCTTTGTGGAGCGGTATATCCAATACATAATCATCGCCACCAGAATGATGTCGATAAAATCTCTAAAGGTAAAGGGGATAAACCACATCTCGACTATTTCTTATCGGCAGCGTACAAACTGTTAACCACCTCGATTACACGATTGGTGATGTTAAGTGTCGTATCTGCGTCAATTAGAGCCGATGCATTAATCACCATTTTGTATCTCTTGTCGGCATTGATCTCATCCACAGCTCTACGAACTAGATCATTCACTTTGTTCGAGAAGACTGCATTCTCCTCCTCCAACTGCTGAGCCTCTTTTTGCATTGATGTTTGGAATGTCGCTGCACGTTGTTGGATCTTCTCCTGCTCCGCTTGAGCATTGTTTGTAGTTATCAAACCTCGTTGATATCTATCTTGAAGCGACGCTGCATCTGCTTGCAACGATTGATCTTTCTTTGACCAGCTATCTTGTGCCTTCTCTGTCTTTGTTTGAAGAGCGACACCTTCTGTTTTGAAAATTTCACTCTGTGATATAGCATATTCAACATCTATATATGCAATATCTGAAATTGATGTGACAGCCGCTACTGACTCTACCTGCGAACCTGTTGCTGAAGACTCCGTTGATTGTGGTGCTGTTGTACAAGCTGACATCATAACTACCGCAAATGCAGCGGATGCAATAAATACTCTTTTCATATCGTTAAAAAATTAAATACTTTTAAATTATTCGACAAAGATAGAAAAATTTATTTACATTTGTCGACACTTAACAGAAAATAGAGTTTTTTAGAACATGTACGAATATATAAAAGGCGAACTTGCGGAGGTAGCACCTACATTTGCAGTGATCGAGGCCGCAGGTGTTGGATATCACCTACAAATATCTTTGCAGACATTCTCGACAATCGAAAATGAGACACAGACGAAACTATACGTCCATTACATTGTACGTGAAGATGCTCAGTTACTCTTTGGTTTCGCAACAAAAATTGAACGAGAACTATTCAGACTGCTCCTTAGCGTGTCGGGCGTTGGTGGTAACACCGCTCGAATGATCCTTTCGACATACTCCACAAGCGAACTTAAAAGTATTATCGCAACAGAGAACGCCGTGTTACTCAAAAATGTCAAAGGTCTAGGACTCAAAACTGCACAAAAAATCATAGTCGAAATTTCGGGTAAAATGTCAACTCTAACCGAAGGTGTAGCCGACACACCAAACATCGCAGAACAAAGCTCCGCAGCGCAAGAGGCTATAGAGGCTCTTTTGATGCTTGGATTTGTAAAGACGGCAAGCCAAAAGGTTGTAAAATCTATAACATCGGAGTCTAAGAACCTCTCCGTAGAGGAGATTATTCGACTCGCACTAAAACAACTTTAATAGTTTTATCACCTGTGGCACGATTTTAACCTTTGAAATTATCAAAAAAAATGTTACCTTTGCACGATTATGAATAGATTATGGAACATACTTTTTATCGCACTTTTCGCAACTTCTTTGAGTAGTTGCGATGACACTGCTGATACTAATCTTGACCAACGCACAGATATCATTGATTATTTGGAGTCTAGCCATAGCCCCAAATTACTCTATATTGATGATGCCGAGGAGTCATTAGATGATGATCCTGCATTCTACACTATTGGTGGGTACACAACGTTCATGTATGTGGAGACATTTTACGACACCGACAGAGAGACGCTACCTCAAATCAAAAAGGGAAGTACTATATCTATCACATATACCTTATACAATTTCGAAAATATAACCACTCCAACAACATCTGACATTCTCACATCAAACGATGCGGAGCAGATTGCACTACTCGAAGAAGCGGGACTCAACGCAACATATTGGTCTAGCGAACCTCTATTTTTGAGAGTTGGCGAAGGGACAATATTTAGTAGCATTGAAGATATGTTAATTGGGTGTTATGAGGGTGATGTGATAGAGTTTTACATGACACTTAATGATGCATATGGAACAGCAATTATAGGATCATCAACCGAAGGTGAGCCATTGGCATTTTTTTGCACCATAAATGAAGTAATTTGAATTTAAAAGAGATAATGAAATATTCACAAAAAAGATTTGCGGCATTTCTAATGCTTGCGCTTATGATGTTCTCATCGTGCATCACCGAGCCCGAAGAGGTAGATTATGAAGATGTAGAGAAACAGATACTAGCGGAGTGGATTGAACTATATGTTCCTGAAGCGATACGTTGGTATGTTGAAAGCGAACACAACGATGATGATTATTCGTCGGAGTACTACACAATAGTTACCAACACGGGAGATAGTAACGAAAAACCTATTCATGAATATGCAGATTGTTGGGTTAAATATAACCTCACGGGGTATAATCTTGATGGATATGTATTGGTTACTCGCAATGAACTTCTAGCGTATCAGCAGGGAGTATTCGATGAGCTTGTGCGATATGTTCCTCTCTATCAAGATTTGTTCTATGACGAGGAGAAATATTCTGATACATATTCTTACGACTACCTCCCCGAATGTATAAAGGTGGCATTCAACAATGAGGAGTTGAACCTCCGAAAAGGCTCTAAGCTCACAATGTATATCCCCTCGGAGCTTATTGATGGTGCGGCTACAGGGTCAACAGGATATGCAGGACAATATAGCCTCAGCTACTACCAACCACTCAAAGCGGAGATTGAGATCGTGGAGGTGGTTTCTGATCCCATGTCAGAGGAAATCTCAGATATCGAGACTTTCACAAGTATGAATGGAGGCTTATTGATAAACTATCGTGAGGCTGATAGCGATGAAGATATTGATGATGATGATTGGGAGGAGTATAATATCCTCCAAGAGTTGATCCCTGAGAATTGGAGTAACTCGGTGGATACGGTAGCTAATTTATATTTATATAGACGCTATGATCCATCTATTTCGCTAAATTATATAGAACCATACACATCGCAAGTTCCTGATTGTATCTACACCAAATACAACATGAAGCAGATTGATTCATTGATCTACTTGGCGATTGTGGAGGAGGA
>JAWXSU010000016.1:0-16973 GCA_044434245.1 Rikenellaceae bacterium
GTTTCACCAACCATTTTTGACCACATTGCCATTTTTTTTACACCACTATTTGCACCAATGTGAAATGAGTAGTAAGAAGAACGTCAGTTCCTATATCTCACGGGTTAAACATAGGAACTCAGATAGTCAAACTTCTACCCAGAAAATAATGGAGAGGAAGGCTCATAAAAAACAAGGCTAGATCACCCAGTAAGGGCACTCTAGCCTTGTTTTTTATTTATTTACAATGGGTTCTCTACAATACTCCAAACCCTTCGAGTAGCACAGCCAATATCATTATTGGACAAAGATACTTCAACAATATGATAAGTGCGTTCACCATCCAACTCTTTGTCTCTCCCTCACGAAGAAGTTGTCCCTCCGTGAAGCGACGATCCAACCTCCAACCCACAAATATACATGTGAATAGACCACCAACAGGAAGAAGAAGTTTAGCCGTTACAGTATCCAAGAAGTCAAACATGCTGAGTCCAAATATCTCCAATCCCGGAAGTACTCCAAGAGACATACACGCTAACGATGCCAACACGGTTGAACTTATAGAGGTTACATACGTCGCCTTTTTACGACTCATGTGGTGCTGCTCGTGCAGGTATAAAGTCACAACTTCGTGCAGCGATATTGTCGATGTGAGAGCTGCAACAACCAATAGCATAAAGAATATCGACGACCACAACATGCTAAAAGGTAGAGTGTTGAATATTCCGGGAAGGGTGACAAACACCAACTCTGGACCACCCTCCATAGTCTCGATTCCGACACTTGCCGCTGCTGGGAATATCATGATTCCAGCCAATAGTGCCACCACCGTATCGAGTATTGTGACGTGAACAGCGGTCTCTCGCAGGTCGGTTTTATCGTCAAAGTATGAAGAGTAGGCGATCAAACAACCTAAACCTATCGAGAGCGAGAAAAACGCTTGACCAATAGCTGCTAAGAATAGATCTGACGATATTTTCGAGAAGTCGGGAGCAAATAGTTGTTTCAAACCGACCAACCCTCCGGGCATCATCAATGAGTTGACAGATAGAACTATAAGTATTAAGAAGAGGAGAGGCATCAATATCTTCGTAAATCTTTCGATACCCTTTGTCACACCTCTAGAGATAATGAAGTGTGTTCCCCATATAAATACCCACGTATATACTAGTGGACGTATTGGATCTGTGATAAATGCACTGAAGAAACCTTTATACTCTTCGGGGGTCGAGAGGTGCCCCAAAGCACCTGTGATGGATGTGACGAAATACTCCGCCGTCCATCCCGACACTACGAAATATGACCCCATGATAAGGAATGCCGCCAATACTCCGTTGTATCCGATTCCACTCCATTTATTGTCGAGTTTTTTATATGCGCCAACAGCATTGAGGTGTGTACCACGACCCACGACAAACTCCGCCAACATAACCGGCACTCCGATCAACAATACGCATCCCAGATATACCAACAAAAATGCGCCACCGCCATTTTCTGCCGCCACAAACGGAAATCTCCAGATGTTACCCAAACCTACGGAGCTACCCGCAGCTACTAATACCGCACTTAGTTTACTACTAAATTGAACTCTTCCCCCTTTTTTGCTTGGAGCCTTCATAATAATTAGTTTTTGTATGGATCGATTTTCCGTCTGTGAACAAAATGTAGGTTTTACATCTCCAACACAACTGTAGCTCGTGCAACCTTACCCCCCAGAGGTGGTGCAATCTTGCTCACAGCGCATTTCACTCGTACGACTTGCGGAAAATCATCCTTGATTTTTGAAATTATATTTACTGCTACCGCCTCGATTGTACATTGCGTGCGTCTCATTTGCGCCTCGACAATTTCGTGCAATGTCAGGTAGCTAACAGCCTGGGTAACATCGTCTTGTGTGGCGATATTACCCAGTTGTGTTGTTACTGTTATATTAACCGCAAAGCGGTTTCCAACCCTTTGCTCTAAAGCATAGCAGCCATGGAAGGCTCTAAACTCCATCTCTTCAAGGGTTATTTCGTAATTCATTTTATTCGAAAATTACAAGGTAATAGTTCTTCTTTCCCTTCTGAACCAAGAGATATTTACCAGCGATTAGATCCTCCGCTGTAATTTCACGCATTGCATCCATCACCTTCTCTTTGTTTAGTGAAACGCCTCCGCCTTGTGTCATCTTGCGGCACTCACCCTTCGATGCGAATATCTTAGCCTTCTCACCACACATATCCACAAATGTGCAACCCAACTCCTCGCGCGAGAATGTGAATTGAGGTACGCCCTCAAATACCTGCAATAGAGTCTGCTCATCGAGACTCTTCAACGCCTCAGATGTTGCTCCACCAAACAATATGTTCGATGCCTCCACAGCACGCTCCCACTCTTGAGCGGAGTGAATCATCGTTGTGATCTCCTGAGCCAAACGCTTTTGCAACACACGCAAGTGTGGTGCTGCATCGTGCTCAACAGTCAAAGCCTCAACAGTTTCACGATCCAGCATCGTGAATATACGTATATAACGCTTAGCATCCTCATCGCTTACATTCAACCAAAATTGGTAGAATTTGTATGGTGAAGTGTAGCGAGGATCCAACCACACGTTTCCGCTCTCCGTCTTTCCGAACTTAGTACCATCCGCCTTAGTGATAAGTGGACAGGTTATAGCCCAAGCCTCGCCACCTGTTTTGCGACGTATTAGCTCCGTACCAGTGGTGATATTACCCCATTGATCCGACCCTCCGAGTTGGAATTTACACCCCATATTTTCGTATAGGTGCAAGAAGTCATACCCCTGCACTAATTGATATGTAAACTCCGTGAACGACATTCCGTCTCCCTCGCCAGTGAAACGTTTTTTTACCGAATCCTTCGCCATCATGTAGTTCACTGTGATACACTTACCGATGTCACGAATAAAATCCAAGAACGAGAAACTCTTCATCCAGTCGTAGTTATTCACCATCACCGCAGCATTTGCGGCATCTGAATCGAAATCCAACAACTTCGCCAGTTGCGCCTTGATTCCATCTTGATTCTTCTGCAAAGACTCCTCGTTGAGTAGGTTACGCTCCTGAGACTTTCCGCTCGGGTCACCAATCATTCCAGTAGCACCTCCTACCAAAGCCAATGGGCGGTGTCCGCACTCTTGAAAATGTTTTAGGATCATAACTCCCACCAAGTGACCGATATGCAAGGAGTCAGCCGTCGGATCAATTCCGAGATATGCAGTACCCATCTCCTTCTCTAATTGCTCCTTAGCTCCAGGCATGATTGTATGGATCATACCTCTCCACTCTAGCTCCTCTACAAAATTCTTTGTTGCCATTTTATCTATATATTATATTTTCGTTTGCTACCCCTCGACATCCAAATCAAGGGCATCTCGCAGCTCTGCAATCAATGGATTTAGCTCCATTATGTAGGCTATACGATCCTCTAGCTTTATTGGTTTCATACTTTTTATCGTTTCGTTGACATCAATATTCAACTCCACGCTACCTTTTATTTGTGCAATCGCAACAACCTTTGTCAATAACTCGATCTTGTTGCGTAGGATCTCATCTCTGAGTTCCGTGGTGGGGACGACAATATTTATCACATTCCCCGATATTGACATTGGTTCAAACACCGCCACAAAGCGTGGTCGCCACTGCCCCAAATACTCAATTATAGCACCTCGTGCAGCCTCTAGTTTCTCACCGCTCGCCGCATCTACATAACATGCAGCCCCCATTTGCTCTGCGCCGCCCGACTGCTGGCTATTATTCTGTTGCCCCTGTTGCAGTCCCTGTTGTCCCTCTGCGCCTTGCTCTTGAGATAGCAACTCTCCGAGGTTTAATATCGATGGTCGTTTGGTCGTAACCTTAGCTTTGGGCATCTGCGAAAGCTCAGCTGCTTTGGGTGGTGTCGCACTGATTTGCATCTCACCTTGCACCACAACACCCTGCCTCTCTTTTTTTACCTCACTCAGCCCCTCACTTTGCCCTTGCCCCTCGACTTGCGCAGTTGTTGTGGGGGTGGTGCGTTTTACGAACTCTGGAAGTGTTGCTACCACCTCGGTGAAGTTTACCTCCGAGTTACTTTTTTTTTTGACCGAGACCTGCAATTTTCATTAGTCCCAGTTCCACCAACAATCTCTGTGATGATGATTGTCGGATTTTAGAGTCTATATCTGTAATTATTGATATCGCTCCAAACAACAATCCTATGTCGCACTTTGCCGCCTGCGAACGATATCGTTCAAGTAGCGATCCGGTGAGTTCTATTAAATTTATTGACGAAGGGTCTCGTGCCACCAACAGATCGCGGAGGTGTTTGTTGAGTCCCACCATAAAGTTTTGCACTCCAAAACCCTGTTCCAACACCCTATCTAGTGTGAGTAGAGCTTCGACATAATCGCCACTAATGAGAGCATCCGTGAGTGTGAAGTATGTATCATAATCGAGCACATTGAGGGTCTGAGCCACCATTTTGAAGTTTAGCTCTCGCCCAGCGAACGACACCGCTTTGTCAAACATCGAGAGAGCGTCACGCATTCCGCCATCCGCTTTTTGAGCTATGAGGCTCAACGACTCATCATCGGCTACAACCCCTTCACTTGTGGCGATGTGACGCAGATACTCCACAGAATCCTCCACTTTGATGCGTCTGAAATCATATATTTGGCATCGTGAAAGTATCGTGGGAAGGATCTTATGTTTCTCTGTTGTTGCTAATATAAATATAGCGTGTGCCGGTGGCTCCTCCAATGTTTTGAGAAATGCGTTAAATGCCGCAGAGGATAGCATGTGTACCTCGTCAATTATGAATACCGAGTATTTTCCCAACTGGGGGATTATGCGCACCTGTTCGATAAGTGAGCGAATATCCTCCACCGAGTTGTTCGATGCTGCATCCAACTCATGAATATTCAGCGAAGCGTTGTTGTTAAAACTCCTGCACGATTCGCACTCGTTGCAAGCCTCAGCACCGTCACTATTTTGGCAATTTATCGCCTTTGCAAAGATTCTAGCACATGTTGTTTTGCCAACACCTCTTGGTCCGCAGAATAGATATGCATGCGCCAACTGACCACGCTCAATAGCATTTTTGAGCGTAGATGTGATGTGACTCTGACCCACAACAGATGCAAATGTGGTGGGACGATACTTACGAGCACTAACGACAAAATTTTCCATATTTCGCAAAGGTAGTAAAAAAAATTGCGTTACACAATGCCTCTCAGCAAAATAACGATCTATTTTGTTGGGTAATCTGCAAAACAAGAAACATGGCTAGAGTAGCTCTACCTCTAGCCATGTTTTATTATAATCTATGTTACAACCTACCTGTACACCACCCCACGAACAAATTCGTTTTGTGTTGTGATATATGAATCATCAATTTTTTTGCCATCAATAACAACATTATCGAATACAACATCCTCTATGAGGTGACTCTCATCGAATCCGACGATCTCCAAACTTGCGTGCTCTTTTATGATGTATGGTTTCCAATCCGTAGCATCTTGAAACCCTGTGAGTGTTGGATCTATCGGGGCAGATGTTGCGGTGATATCCTTGAACGTGATATTCTTGATATGTCCTCGCTCTACGGTCTTTGTCCATCGTGTTTTACCGATCCACATAGATATCAACCTTCGAGCCTCCTCGATACGGATATTCTGGAATGTCACATTACTAATAAGAGCCGAATCGCAGTGGTATACACGCAGCGCAGTTTCACGCCCCACATCGTGTATCACATCGCAATCCTCGAAGAGCACATTTGTGACATTCTCCGCCACCTCTGCACCGATACTTAGGGCGTGAGCTAATTCGCTCCACAACACACACTTGCGCACATGTATGTCACGAGACTCACCCAACCCCTTGTATGTTTTTACCACCACAAGGTCATCGTATGTTCTGAAGAATGAGTTCTCGACCATCACATTGCGGCTGTTCGAGATATCGACACCATCGGCATTTCCTCTCCATCCGGTGATCTTGATATTGTCGATATGCACATCATCCGATCCCTTCACCGGTAGAGTCCAACGGCTAGGATCAAAGAATGTAACACCCTCAATTTCGATCCCCTTAGAGTCCTGCACCAACAACATATATCGTCTTTTGGAGCGAGGAATCGCCCCTCCATCTATAATTCCACGACCTCTGAACTTTGCATTCTCTCCCATGATTAGGAATGTTGGAGGTATCATCATACGTGCGCCCAACTGAACCTCCTCTTCGACTGACTCCATTGCGCTACGAATGTATGCTCCACCTGCGATGTATAGGGTTTGGTTGTCTCGCACCGTGACATTTGTGACATCGTGAACCCCCGGTGCAAAATATATAACATCTGGGTCATTAGGGTCTGGGATGTCGGTCTCGAATGGATTTGCCGATATATGCAACGACTCATGCCAGTTGCCATTGATCTCGACTGTGAGATGCATCGGGGTCTCGATCGAGAACAACACCTTATTGCCATCTATAGTATATGGTATGTTGTATGACGAAGGTAGAATCTTCACCTCTTTGACCACCTCTTGAGATGTCACCACCACATCCACTTTGCTGTCGATGTCGAACAACGCCATAGATGCCACACCAAATTTACCATTTCCACCCTTGAGACGAGGGATAGGTACCGAATCGGGAATTATAACTTTATATGTTGGGACACTCTGACCCTCCACCTCCACTATATAATCCGTGGCGAGTTCAATACCCTCGGGTGCGGGGTATATCTTAACTATTTGAGGTTGCGGCTCTGCGCACGATACCCACATCATGCAACATATCACCACTATAGCGAACGAAATTAGGTTTTTCATGGTTAGCTCTATTTAGCATCATTCATAAACAAAAATGCACCAAATGCAAAGTGGTCATCTTGGCGGATAGATTTGTCGGGGTGTGTTTTGGTTGGAGCTGCCGTGCGACGATCTGGGTCGGGGTATTTCATTGGCGACACCATATTTAATAGCTCTTTGGTGTATGGCATCTCCAATCCCATGCGATATACGTAGTGGTTGTATGGCATCTCATATATATCTCTCCAATCTCCTCGGTTCGATTGCGATATTGTCTGCCAACGTGAATATTTACTCTTCACGGTCATATCCTGCCACACTTTGTATGGAACATCATCATACCCCATATTGAATTTTGCTAGGTATTCATACCCCTTCAACATACGATTGTCGTATGCGCTATATAAATCCGTGCCACACTTCCATGCCATCTCTGCCACCATATTGAGACCATATATTCCCAACTGAGCGTGTGCAGCATCACGTCCTGTCTCTTGGCACTGCCCCTCATCATCTAGGTAGTGGAGAAGAGTTCCATTGTCACGAAATGTCGACGAATATAGATATTGGTCAATGGCACGCTCATAACGCTCATCATCCTCCAACAACACAGCCAGTGCCATGTAGCTCATCAACACCACAGCACCCCAGTTTCCATTCGTGTAGGCTGGAGTTTTGAAGAACACATTCTCTGTCTCGGGACATACACCCACGTCAACCAGCCATTTGCATATCTTCGCATACTCACCCTCTTTGAATGTTTGAGGTGCAAGAGATTGGATCATATCGGCAGCGTATATGAAATTTATCATGTTAATACCCACAGCGAGTGGTGTAGACTCTCCGGTGCTGGTGCTTATCACCCTGTCGGCATATAGATTGAGCATTTGTGCCACTTTGTCGGCGTGCTCCTGCTTCTCGGTGATAGCGAACATCACAGCGTTGAGTGCCATAGCGTAGAAGTCATACTCCCATTTGTTGATCCAATCAGGGCTGTTGAATCGAGATATTGTATTTGCCGCACCGTTACAAAATTTAGGATCTAATATGCGTGGCGCATAATCCGCCTGTGCAAAAGTCATCGACTTGAGGTTTTTGTATGTTTTGTATGCCTCAGATTTCTTGTCTGCTTTCTTTACAACTTTTCGCATATTCTTGATATCCTCCATGTTGTGTAGGATTCCGGGGTATGTGCGCTGCATTTTGTAGTTTACATCTTCGATACGAGGCGGAGTTTGATCTATTCCGTTTCCACCGCCATACTCGGTAGCGTATAGTGCAGTGGTTAGAAGTAGTGCTAGGGTTAGGATCACGAATCTTTTCATCGGTTAGCTAAATTTATGGTTAATAGTTAGAGTCTTAAGTAGTGCAAAATAATTATTGTCATATTTTTAACAGCACTCTTGGAGCGATATTTTTAACTTTTAAATCTCAATGTAGAACCACTATATTTTCAATTCAACAGCAAAAAATCTCATCACCAATAGCACTCTTAAAAACACACCAATAATTATTTTGCACTACTTAATCGGAACAAAAATACAAAAAAAATGTCAATAGTCAACAAAAAAAAGGCGTAACTTGTTGTATTGTAGAATATTTTGTCTATCTTTGCAGTCGCTTATTCGTTGATTATTTTGGCGAGAGGCTTATAACAATTTAATTTTAAAACGTTTATGAACAATTACGAAACCGTTTTCATTGTCACTCCAGTCTTGTCTGAGGCTCAAGTACAGGAGGTGGCTGACAAATTCCAAGGTATTATTACCGAGAACGGCGGTCAGATTGAGAATAGCGAGAACTGGGGCTTGAAGAAGCTTGCGTATCCTATTCAAAAGAAGACTACCGGTTTCTACTTTTTGGTAGAGTTCTCTTCTCAGAGTGGCGAGATCGTTGATAAGTTGGAGACTATGTATCGTCGTGACGAGCGCATTATCCGTTTCCTTACTTTCCGTCAAGACAAATTCGCAGTAGAGTATTCTGCACGTCGTCGTGCTAAACTATCTAACAAACAGGAGGAATAAACCATGGCAGATCAAAGAGCAGCACAATCAGAGATCAGATACTTGAACCCAGTATCTGTAGATGTAAAGAAGAAAAAGTACTGTCGTTTCAAAAAACTCGGCATCAAGTACGTAGATTATAAGGACGGAGAGTTCTTGAAGAAGTTCCTTAACGAGCAAGGTAAGATCCTTCCACGTCGTTTGACAGGTACTTCTCAAAAGTTCCAAAAGAAGGTAGCACAAGCTGTTAAGCGTGCACGTCACTTGGCGATCCTTCCGTTCGTAACAGATTGTATGAAATAATAAAGAGGAGGAATAGTAATGGAGATCATTCTTATCAAAGACATAGAGAACTTGGGCTACGCAAACGAGATCGTTAACGTAAAGCCAGGATATGCCAACAACTACTTGATCCCTCAAGGATTTGCAAAGAGCGCAACAGCTTCAGCAAAGAAGATTTTGGCAGAGAACTTGAAGCAACGTGCTCACAAGGATGCTAAGATCCTTGCAGATGCTCAGGCGTTGGCAGAGAAAATCGCTAACTTGCCTATCACTATCTCGGCTAAGGCTGAGGAGGGTAAGTTGTTCGGTACCGTGACATCTTCAGACATCGCTGAGGCGTTGGCTGCTAAGGAGGTTACAGTTGACCGTAAAGCTATCTCGGTAGATGCAATCAAGACAGTAGGCGAGTATGAGGCTACAGTTAAGATCCACCGTGATGTTAAGGCTACAATCAAAATTAGTGTTGTTGCTGCAGAGTAATAACAATAGTTAATAATAAAAAGAGTCCGACTAACAATCAAAAGTTAGTCGGACTCTTTTTATTATATCCCCTTTGCCCGTTTAGCCATTGCCGATGCAAATACAAAGTCGTTGAGCTCTTTGTTGTCGGCGTTGAGGATATCTAATTTATCCCCCTCCCACCATTTGTTACCTTCGTGGATATATGCGATCTTGTCGCCAATCTCCAACACGGAGTTCATGTCGTGGGTATTAATAATGGTGGTGATATTGTACTCTTCGGTGATGTCGTGAATCAAGTTGTCGATCACGATAGATGTCTGAGGATCGAGTCCCGAGTTTGGCTCGTCGCAGAATAGATATTTGGGGTTGAGTACTATGGCACGAGCTATAGCCACACGTTTAATCATTCCGCCACTTAGCTCTGCGGGGTATCGAGAGTGTGCATTTGGAAGATTCACACGGCTTAAACAGAAGTTCACTCGCTCCATCTTCTCCTCCTCACTCATCTCTGTAAATAGATCTAGAGGTAGTTTCACATTCTCCACCACAGTCGAAGAGTCGAGAAGTGCGCCACCCTGAAAAATCATGCCTATATCTTTGCGCACCGCCTTTCGAGCTTTGAAATCTAGAGACGAGAAGTGTGTATCGTCGTAGAAAATATCACCTCGATCAATCTCGTATAACCCCACGAGGCACTTCAACAGCACGGTTTTTCCCGATCCACTCTTGCCAATTATGAGGTTTGTTTTTCCTGTGTCAAACTCCACGCTGACATCTTTGAGCACATCGTTTCCCTTGAAGGATTTGAATATATTTTGGCACTTTATCATATCAGCAGAAGTTGTGTTAGTATAAGGTTAAAAATCATAACCACGACTGAACTCACCACCACAGCACGAGTCGAAGCACGCCCCACCTCTAGGGAGTTTCCTTCGGCGTTGTACCCAAAATAAGCTGATACTGTGGTTATTATAAATGCAAATACAGCACTTTTGATGAGCGAGTATGTTATCGAGAATGGTCTAAATTCCACGAGTAGTCCCTCGACATAATCCGCCGGGATGATGATATAGGTGAGCGCACATATTAAATATCCGCCATATATTCCCACCACCACACTAAGAATCGTGAGCAGAGGAAAGAAGAATACTGTCGCTACAACCTTAGGTAAAATAAGGTATGATGCAGAGTTGACACCCATAATTTCGAGAGCATCAATCTGCTCGGTGATACGCATTGTTCCGATCTCTGAGGCGATGTTTGACCCCACCTTTCCCGACAAAATCAACGCTATGACGGTCGAAGAGAACTCCAGAATCATTGTTTCACGTGTTGCATATCCAATGAGTGATGGAGGGATGAATCCACCCCCTAAGTTAATAGCCATTTGTAGGGTGATAACCGCACCGATAAATATTGATATTATGGCAGTTAGCCCTATGGAATCCATGCCCAACGACATCATCTCGAAGAGTACACGACGACGATATATCGACCCTTTTTCGGGGCGAGAGAATACTTTTCGCAGTAGGATAAAGTATCGACCGATGTTTTCAAAGAGTTTTTTTAGCATCCTAAATTTATTTTTTTATCTCCTCGAAGTCGACATAATCACCCACATCATTTCGCACCTTTTTCTCTTGACTTTGGGGGGTAGCAAATATTTTGACATCTCCCTCCTCCTTAGGGTTGCGAGGTGATGCCCCCCCGAATGGATTAGCTCCGCCACCCTGTCCGCCACCTTGTCTGCCACCCTGTCCGCCACGGATCTGATCCTCCATCTGCGAGCGGAATGTTTGGACTCTAACACGGAATATGAAACCCAAGATGATGAATAGTAGGATTAACCCCAAAATAATATATAACACAACCTTCACAGCTCCAAACAGAAAAGAAGGTGCGACGACTGCCAAAAAGATTATAACCCATATTAAAGGGTTCGATTTAATCATATCAAACATAGTATCACAAAATAGTATCACAAAAATTGAAAAAGCATTTTATGGAGAAATTAAAACTCCTCTACACTACAAAGATAGAAAAAAATTGTCTAATTCGATAAAAAGCACTACTTTTGATGTCAAAATCAAATATATAAATATAAACGTATATGCTAAACAAACTTTCGGCAATCTCGCCTATCGATGGCCGCTACCGTAATGTAACGGAAAAACTCGGCGATTATTTCTCTGAGGCGGCTCTTATTCGCTACCGTATTCGTGTTGAGGTGGAGTATTTTATATCGCTTTGCCAGATACCTCTACCTGAGCTTTCAACCATAGATCCTTCGGCTTTCGACTCTCTACGCAAACTTTACACGGAGTTTTCGATGGATGATGCTGTGCGTGTCAAAGAGATCGAGTCGGTGACGAACCACGACGTAAAGGCGATCGAGTATATCATCAAAGAGAAGATGGATCTTCTTGGTCTGCAGGAGTATAAAGAGTTTGTGCACTTTGGACTAACATCTCAAGATGTCAACAACACCGCAATTCCCCTCTCGTTGAAGGAGGCTGTGGAGGAGGTCTATATCCCAACTCTTAAGGAGCTTATCGAGAAACTTAGCGGCATGAGCGAAGAGTGGCGTGGAGTCTCTATGCTTGCTCGAACACATGGTCAACCTGCATCTCCAACTCGTTTGGGCAAGGAGATTATGGTGTATGTGGAGCGTCTAACCAAACAACTCGCAATGTTGGAGTCTCTACCTTATGCTGCGAAATTTGGTGGAGCTACAGGAAACTTTAATGCTCACAATATTGCGTATGGACATATCGACTGGGTGGAATTTGCGAACAACTTCGTTGACTCTACCCTCGGTCTTAACCGTTCTCAATATACGACTCAAATCGAGCACTACGATATGATGGCGGCACTCTTCGATAACCTTAAGCGTATCGACACAATCATGATCGACTTGTCACGTGATATGTGGAGCTATATCTCGATGGAGTATTTCAAGCAGAAGATTAAAGCCGGAGAGGTTGGGTCTAGCGCAATGCCACACAAGGTGAACCCTATAGATTTCGAGAATGCAGAGGGTAACTTCGGTATCGCAAATGCAATCTATGAGCACTTGGCATCTAAGCTACCTGTGTCGCGTCTGCAACGTGATTTGACAGACTCTACAGTGTTGCGTAATATCGGTGTTCCAATCTCACACGCTCTCATTGGTCTTAGATCACTGCTGAAGGGTCTGGGTAAGGTGATATTGAACCAAGCGGCTATTGATGCTGATCTGGAGGCTAACTGGGCAGTTGTTGCTGAGGGAATCCAAACTGTATTGCGTAGAACAGGGTATCCATCACCATACGAGGCTCTTAAGGCGTTGACTCGTACTAATAGCCATATCACGGCAGAATCTATTTCGGTATTTATCAATGAATTAGATGTTACTGAGGAGGTGAAAGCAGAGCTCCGTAGCGTAACGCCACAAAGTTATACTGGTCTCTTTAAATAAGATTTTCTTATCCAAAACACCTTTAAAGCAAGGAGTCCGACTAACTTTTGATTGTTAGTCGGACTCACTCGTTTTTTAATTACTCTACCCTCAAAGGTGAGAACATCACCACTCCATTTTTAGATTTCATGAAGTTGAGATTGTGGAAAATATTTTGTTGTGGAAATATAGCTGATGTTAATGGCAGTAAAAATGCGCTCCACTCCTGAGATGTTGGAGTATGCTCCGATATTTGGAAATTATCGGACATTCCCCCTCTCTCTGCGGCGAGGAGGATAGCGGTTTTTATTCCACCTATACCATCTACGAGACCGATATTTAAAGCATCTTCACCCGACCACACACGTCCCTGTGCGATGTTGTGCACTCGCTCCATTGAGAGGTTACGTCCACTGCTGACGTGAGAAGAAAATGTGTTGTATACCTGATCGACACTACGATTCATTACGGCACGTTCTGTTGGGTTTATGGGTCGTGACACCCTCATGAAATCAGCAGATGTGTTACTTTTTGCGGCGTCGGATGTTATTCCCAGCTTTGAGGATAACCCCTTTTCGAAATCCAAAAGTACGCCATAGACCCCTATTGATCCAGTTATTGTGAGTCGATTAGCCATTATAACATCCGCCGGAGCACTTATGTAATACCCTCCACTTGCAGCGTAACCTCCCATCGACACTATCAGTGGTTTCTCACCTCGCAGCAGCGACATTTCCCGCCACACGACATCCGAAGCAAGTGCACTTCCACCCGGGGAGTTGACTCTCAGCACTACAGATTTCACATTGGAGTCTCTGCGCAGGCGAGCAAGGGTACGAGCTAGAGCATCTCCACCGATCTCACCAATCTCACCTTCGCCATCAACGATTACCCCCTCGGCATAGATTACTGCCACCTCGGGAGCGGAGGTCGAAGTTGGAGTCAAGAGCTCTTGGTTTAATATGTAATTTGAGAGGGATACTCTATTTGCTTTGTCGTTGTCGTTAAGTTTAACGCCAAGGGATTTAAATTTTTGTTCCAGTTGGTCTTCGTATATAAGTTCGTCGACAAGATTTGCGGCGACAGCATCGCTAGGTATTAGGCTTATTAGGTTGTCTGCATATTTATTTAGCAGAAAAGGTGTTGAGTGTCGTGATTGCGCAACATCAGAACTCACGCTACCCCACAAAGACTCCACAAGTGCAGTGCTTTGTTCTCGGCTTTGTGGCGACATATTGTGTCGAGTGAGAGGTTCAATAGCTGATTTGTATGTGCACTCCGCAGGGCGAAACACCTCGACGTCGACATCCAATTTATCGAGCAGCCCACGATAGAACATCGAAGTTGCAGCCATACCCTGCCACACGATCATCCCCTCGGGTTGAAGATATAGGGTGTCGGCAACGGAGGCGAGGTAGTACTCTCCTTGCGAATAACCATCACCATAAGCGACAACAAATTTCCCCTGCTCCATAAATCGTTTTAGCTCCTCACGCAGCTCCTCCAATATCGCCATTGAAAGTTCGTTGTTCATTCGTGGGCGAATATACACGCCTTTAATATTATCATCCATTGCGGCTTGTTCTATAGCACGAATGGCGTCGAGAGTTGTGATTTGGTTTTTGATGGATAAATTTTTTATATCTATCATAGATAGCGGATTGCTTAGAGGGGTATCGACTATAGATTCATTCATATCAATTACCAATACCGATTCGGGTTTAATCGCCACAGATGAGCTAGCACCTGCAATTAAACCCACGATACCGCCCACGAAAATCACAATAAAAACAACTACAGAGAGCACTATAGCCAAAAGTGTGGCGAAAAAGATTTTAAAAAAATTCATATTCTTAATATCTGTAAATTTAAAAATTAAGAGCACCCATAATGGTGCATATGGCAAAGATAATAAAACTATTCATATAGTTGCAACAAAGCTAATAAAAAGGGATTACAAATTCTTTTTGTATTAAAAAAGCGTTGTAAAGGGAATAGTTTTTGATAATTATTTTGCGTAGTAATAAAAAAGCCGTATCTTTGGGGCAAATGTATTTTTTAAAATATTTAAAGTTATGTCTATAAACTGTATCGGAATCCTCACTTCAGGAGGAGATTCGCCAGCTATGAATGCAGCAATCCGTGCTGTGACTCGTACGGCTATTTATAACGGATTCGCCGTGAAGGGCGTAATGCGTGGGTACAAAGGTCTTGTGACAAACGAGATCATCGATCTAACATCAAAAAGCGTAAGTAATATCATTCAACAAGGAGGTACAATTCTCAAAACAGCTCGTTGTAAAGAGTTCCGTACACCCGAAGGACGTGCTATTGCGTATGAAAATATGAAGGCAGCAGGTATTGATGCCCTTGTGGTGATTGGTGGTGATGGCTCTATTACGGGAGCAAAACTTTTGGCTGCAGAGCATAATGTGCCTATCGTAGCTCTACCCGGAACTATCGACAACGACCTTAATGGTACCGACGCAACGATTGGTTACGACACAGCACTCAACACAATCATGGAGTGTGTCGATAAACTTCGTGACACGGCAACGAGCCACGAGAGATTGTTCTTCGTGGAGGTTATGGGTCGCCATGCAGGTGATCTCGCCCTTAATGGTGCTATAGCATCGGGCGCAGAGGCTGCGATTGTCCCAGAGATGGAGACGGAGGTTGACCAACTTGCGGAGCTTATCAACAGTGGTTTCCGTAAGAGCAAAAACTCAGCTATCGTGCTCGTGTGTGAGAACCCTGCTACGGGAGGTGCAATGGGACTTGCGGAGCGTGTGAAGAAGGAGTATCCTCAATATGACGCTCGTGTAACGATCCTTGGACACATCCAACGTGGTGGATCGCCAACAGCTACGGATCGTATCCTTGCATCAAGAATGGGAGAGAAGGCGATCGAGGCGTTAGTCGCAGGGCAGCGTAATGTCATGATTGGTGTGAAAAATAGCGAAATAGTATTCGTTCCTTTCAACAAGGCTATCAAACACGATGACCGTAAGCTCGACCGTGAAGGTTTGGAACTTGTGAAGATATTATCTATCTAATATAACGTAAGTTCTAGATGAGAAACCCAGCTTTTGTTGGTATTCCTATATCATCCTCCATCAATTACGTTTTTCATGTTAATATAGGAGTTGAACGCAAATAAAATATCCCGACTTACATCGAAGTAAGCCGGGATATTTTTTGTAGGAAGGTGATTATGAGATCACCCCTTATTTAAATTAAGCCTTGAAAAATTAAGCCTTGAAACCCTTACCGATACCGATAAAATCCTCAGCTACCAAAGCAGCACCACCGATAAGACCACCATCAACGTTAGCTTTAGCGAAGATCTCCTCAGCGTTAGAAGGCTTGCACGATCCACCATAAAGGATAGCTGTAGACTCAGCTGCAGCACCAAACTTAGATGCCAACACCTCACGGATGTATGCGTGAATCTCTTCAGCTTGGTCAGCCGATGCAGTAAGACCTGTACCGATAGCCCAAACTGGCTCATAAGCGATTACAAGTGATGCGAATTGCTCCTCCGTAAGGTTGAATACTACCTCCTCGATTTGTGCCTTCACAACGTCGAAATAAGTACCATTCTCTCTCTCCTCCTTAACCTCACCTACGCAATATACTGGAACCATTCCATTAGCGTAAACTTGTGTCATTTTAGCGTTCAAAGTAGCAGAAGTCTCGCCGTAGTACTCACGACGCTCTGAGTGACCAAGGATCACATACTCCACACCCATAGACGCCAACATTGTAGCCGATACCTCACCAGTGTAAGCACCCTTAACCTCAGCAGCACAGTTTTGTGCACCTACAGCCACACGGCTACCCTTCAAAGTCTCGATTACACCTGCAAGGTGAGTAAATGGAGGACATACGATGAAACTTACGCACTCACATACCTCACTAGCCTTAGCTGCTACGCCCTTAGCGAGCTCTACACCCTCCGCAGGAGTGGTGTTCATCTTCCAGTTTCCTGCAACGATTTTCTTTCTCATTGTTT
>JAWXSU010000017.1:0-16768 GCA_044434245.1 Rikenellaceae bacterium
AGAATCCAATATCTTTTCTAATCAAAAAGCCACCCTAAAGAGTGGCGGATTTTGGTGGGAGTTGAGGGATTCGAACCCCCGACCCTCTGCTTGTAAGGCAGATGCTCTGAACCAGCTGAGCTAAACTCCCGCTTTGTAACTATGTGCTTATCGGACAAACCGATCTGCTTGCGCCTGAACAAGGACTTGAACCTAGGACCCCATGATTAACAGTCATGTGCTCTAACCAACTGAGCTATTCAGGCAGAACCTTTGAGAAGTATTTCTCTCGTTTGGTGGTGCAAATATATGGCGAAATTTTGAAACTGCAAAATAATTTGATGACTTTTTTGCAAAAAATTTGTATTTTTGTCACACATAAAGATTTTTAAAATGAAAACAAACTCATCTATCCTCCTGATTATATGCCTATTATTCCCATTTTCGGGGATATTTTCGCAGATACTAAAATTTTCTACCCCAACATGGAATTTTGGCACTATCGAGGAGGAGGGCGGCACAGTATCGCACACTTTTGATTTTGTGAATGACGCAAAATCCCCCGTGGTGATTACAGATATCAAAACCTCTTGCGGATGCACAACCTTCGACTACTCCCGAAAACCTATAGCTGTGGGGGCAAGTTCGACAATCGAAATCAAATATGACCCGATGTATCGCCCGGGAGCATTCTCCAGAGATATCACAATCTTCACCTCCGCCGACAAAGAGCCCACACGAATCACAATAACTGGCGATGTCACACCTCGACGACGCTCAGTGCAGGAGGAGTATCCATACATCTTAGGAGAGGGTGTGCGTATCACGACACTCTACGCTTATCTCCAAAATGTCGCACCTTCAGCCCCGACCCAAGCACAAGCACAAATCATAAACACATCAGATAAAACTCGCTCTATAGAGTTTCGAGATCAATCACCCACTTCGCATCTAAAGGTGTTGTCTGCGACCACACTAAAACCCGGCGAAAGTGCAGCGGTAGATTTAATATACGAGATCGCTGCAGATGGTGGTATTTATGGCGAATTGGATGATATTGTCGAGATATACATTGATGGCAAAATCTCTTCGATGACACTCCGTACACGTGCTTATGCTATCGAGGATTTTGGCATTAATGTAAAAAAAGGTGATGCTTGCGGTCGTTTTAGTGAAAAATTTATTAACTTTGAGGCGTTTTCACTCAATTCTAACGATTTAACACGAGAGTTTACAATAGAAAACATCGGGACAGAGAGGCTGCATATACGTGGTGTTAATGTACCACAAGGGGTGCAAATGAGAGCCGGCGGTGAAGATCTATCGGGGCAGTCGATCGGTTCGGCAGATAGATTAACAGTGACGGTGACACTCCAAAAAGAGGAGCTGGAGATTGGTGCATTTGTAAAATATGCAACATTTATCCTCTCCGATGCTGAGCAGCCAGTTGTGAGGGTGAAGATCGTGGGCGAAGTTAGTAACTAAGAGTGGGTAGTTAACAAGGAAACAATAAAATATATGTTTAAAGTTCTAGAGAGAAGGGAGATTGCCGAGAATATCTTCCTTATGCGTGTCGAAGCACCACGTGTTGCGAAGTCCGCGAAACCAGGTCAATTTGTGATTGTTCGTGCCGATGAGCGTAGTGAGCGTATTCCTCTCACAATCGCAGATTTCGATAGCGTCGAGGGGTGGGTAACAATCGTTATCCAGACTCTGGGTGTATCGACAAAGAAGATATGTGCTCTTAACGCAGGCGATATACTTGCCGACTTCGCAGGACCTTTGGGTCACCCTTCGGAGTTTGTCGACGAGGATTTAGAGTCGCTACGTGGCAATAGAATACTCTTCGTGGCGGGTGGTGTTGGCGCAGCACCTGTATACCCCCAAGTCAAGTGGCTACACCAAAATGGTGTCGAGGCGGATGTTATCATCGGAGCAAAGAGTAAAGAGTTGCTTATCTTCACCGAGCAGATGCAAAAAGTAGCATCAAACCTCTACATCACAACCGATGATGGTAGTGCAGGCGACAAAGGGTTGGTCACCGAGAAGATTAAGCGACTAATAGACGAGGAGGGGGTTAAGTATGACCTTTGCGTTGCGATTGGCCCGATGATAATGATGAAGTTTGTGTCGCTGACAACAAAAGCGTATGAGCTACCGACAATCGTCTCGCTCAACACACTTATGGTCGATGGCACGGGAATGTGCGGAGCTTGCCGTGTGAGTGTTGGAGGCAAGACGAAATTTACGTGTGTCGATGGTCCAGAGTTTGATGGTCACGCTGTAGATTACGACGAGGCGATGCGTCGTTTGGGCATGTATCGTTCGCAAGAGCACCGTGCAAGCGAGATCGAGAAGGCTCGCGCTGAGGGACATAAGTGCCGTATAGGTTTAGATAAATAATTTCAAAAGATATAACGCAACATCAATGGCGAATAAAATACCACGTGTAGCAGCTAGGGAGCAAGAGCCCCAACTGCGAGCGACAAATTTCGAGGAGGTATGCTTCGGTTACAACCTTGCAGAGGCTCAAATGGAGGCTTCGAGATGTATAAATTGTAAAAAACCACGATGCGTCGCAGCTTGCCCTGTGGGTATCAATATCCCTGCCTTCATAAAGGCGATTCAGGATGGAGATCTCGCAGAATCGGCTCGTGTAATTGGAGAAGATAGCTCACTACCAAGCATCTGTGGACGTGTATGTCCGCAGGAGACACAATGCGAGGGGTCGTGTATATTAGGTATCAAGGGTGAGAGTGTGTCGATTGGACAACTTGAGAGATTCATTGGCGATTGGCAGATCGAAAATGTTGATCGTGCCGATGTCAAAATCGAACGCAATGGACACAAAGTCGCAGTCGTAGGTTCAGGACCTGCGGGGTTGGCATGTGCTAGCGACTTGGCAAAGATGGGATATGAGGTGAAGATCTTCGAGGCACTTCACAAAGTTGGAGGTGTACTTGTATATGGTATTCCAGAGTTCCGTCTACCCAAAGATAAAATCGTAGCTCGTGAGATCGAAGCGGTCAAGGCTCTTGGTGTCGAGATCGAGACAAGCGTAATTGTGGGTCGCACGGTCACTATCGACTCTTTGATGGATGATGAGGGTTACGAGGCGGTATTTATCGGCTCTGGAGCTGGACTTCCTCGATTCATGGGTATCCCGGGCGAGAATCTAAATGGTGTGGTGTCGGCAAATGAGTTCCTCACACGTGCCAACTTGATGAAGGCGTATGATGCAGAGTATGATACACCTATATATGTAGGCAAGAGAGTTGTTGTTGTGGGAGGAGGAAATGTCGCAATGGATGCCGTACGTACAGCGAAGCGTTTGGGTGCTGAGGCAACAATCGTTTATCGCCGTGGCGAGGCGGAACTTCCTGCACGTAAAGAGGAGGTGCACCACGCAAAGGGCGAAGGTATTGAGTTCGCAATGCTTACAAACCCCAAAGAGATTGTCGGTACAGATGAGGGGTGGGTGAAGAATATCCGCTGCGTGGAGATGGAACTTGGAGCTCCCGACGATAGTGGACGCCGTTCACCAGTCGAGAAGATGGGCTCAGAGTTCGATATTGAGTGCGATGTGGTGATTATGGCTCTTGGAACATCGCCAAATCCATTGATCCCAACGACAACAGCAGGTCTCGATACAAACCGTTGGGGATGTGTTGTGGCAGATGAGCAGGGTGTTACATCACGCCCTGGAATTTTTGCTGGTGGCGACGTTGTTACGGGTGCAGCGACAGTGATCCTTGCTATGGGTGCTGGGCGCAAGGCTGCATCTGCAATACACTCATATATAAAAGAGCAATAACTAAACTAACACTCTAGAGTCATGACTCCGTGGGTGAGGATAAGATTTTGAAGTTTTTTGGTGCATCACACAATACCGTCAATGTAAGGTGCGTTATATAACCAAAGAGACATTTAAAACCTTAATCAAAGCCTATGGAGGATATTGACACTACGACAGATTTTAGCTTTCACAATGATGAAGATCTACTTCTCAATGAAGTGATTCGTGATAACTCAGATCTATTTTTTATTCACTGCTGCCTCGGCGAAATTCTTGGCACAAAAAGTGAAGAGTAAAGAGAAACAGGTTAGTTTATTTTAGTTGGTTAGTTGGTTAGGGTGATACTTAACCCATAGACGGCGCAAGGGTGGTTCCTTGCGCCGTCTTTAATTATATATATATCTAAGAATCTGTTATCGAATATAAAGAGTCTACATCAACTCTTCGACACGAGCCACGGGTGCCACATCGAGCGACGATATTAGACCTGCTTTGTATCTGTAATACCCCGTAATAGCGATCATTGCTGCGTTGTCGGTCGTGAATTTCAATTCGGGAAGAAATGTTCTCCATCCACGTTTTTTACCCTCGCACTCGATAGCGTTACGCAATCCCGAGTTTGCTGAGACACCACCTGCAATGGCGATATCCTTAATCCCGGTTTGTTTTGCTGCGAGGATCAATTTTTGCAAAAGAATCTCGATAATGGTAGATTGCAGTGAGGCACATAGGTCAGCTTTGTTTTTTTCGATAAATTCGGAATCTATAGCCATCTGGTCACGTAGGGTGTATAGGAACGATGTCTTAAGCCCCGAGAAGGAGTAGTTAAGATCTGCAACTTGAGGTTTTGCAAACTTAAAAGCCTTAGGATCGCCCTCCTTAGCGAGCCTATCAATCACCGGACCTCCGGGGTATGGCAACCCCATCACCTTGGCGCATTTGTCGAATGCTTCACCTGCTGCATCATCAATTGTCGACCCAATAATCTCCATTTCGAGAGGTGAGTCAACACGCACAATTTGGCTATGCCCTCCACTTACGAGTAGCGAAAGAAATGGAAAGTTAGGGTGCGGGAGTTCACGATCGGGGAGATCGAGAAAGTGCGATAGAATATGCCCTTGAAGGTGGTTAACCTCGACCATCGGGATGTTATTAGCTAGAGATAGCCCCTTCGTAAAAGAGACTCCAACGAGTAGACTTCCGACCAAACCGGGTCCTCGTGTGAATGCTATGGCATCGAGTTTGTCGGGTGTGATACCAGCATCTTTTAGTGCGGCATCGACCACAGGGATTATATTTTGTTGGTGTGCACGAGATGCAAGTTCGGGGATCACACCTCCATACTTAACATGCACCGCTTGAGAGGCGATGACATTGGAGAGGAGTGTCGAGTTGCGGATTACCGCAGCCGAAGTATCATCACAAGATGATTCGATTCCGAGAATGGTGATATCCATAGTTGAAATTTTGAGGTTTCTATAGGGGAGTTCTATTTTCTCCCTGATTTTAATTTTTCAAAAGTTTTTGTTCTAATTATACTTTTCCAAAATGTTTCGTAGTGACTCCTACTTGACTTTTTGCAAGAGTGAAAGTAGGGCGAGAAATGTCGAAAAAGCATTTTAGGGAGAAATTAGAACTCCCCTATACCTATTTTATATAAAAAATCGTTACATTTGTGGATTGTAGCTCACTCATGTGTACGAGCGAACTCCTTATATACAAAGTAATAACTGTGCGCAAAGTTATAAAAATATTATTAAAGCTCATACCAACGGCCATATTGTTGTTGATTTTTGTGCCTTTGATGCTCTCGGTTCTGCTCACCATACCTGTGGTACAGAACCGTGTGAGGGAGCGTGCCGTAGAGTTCGCATCGGAGTATATGGGGACGACTGTCGATATCAAAAAAATCAACGTCGGAGCATTTGGGCAACTTATATTCAGCGGTTTATACATTGAAGATTATCAACGTGACACTCTTTTATTTGCCGATAGAGTCGATATTCATATTCTGAAAATCGGAATACAATCACGAGAAATAAAATTCGGGTCGAGCAAAATCACAGGTGGTGAATTCCACTTGAGGCAAGGTGCCGATTCGGTGATGAATATCAAACCCATCGTAGCGAGATTGACTCCCGAAATCCCCGCACAAAAGAGCATGGTGATTAGTTTCAGCACATTAGAGGTGGAGGAGTTTGATCTTCATATTGACCTATTGCAACATCGTGCACCTGATTATGGCGTTGATTATGGAGATATGGAGCTACAAAATATGTCGGCACGACTCGATAACTTCACTATTGATGGACCAGCAATCCACGCCTCCATTGAGCGGTTTGCATTCGAAGAGAGGAGTGGATTTGAGCTGTTGGATCTCACGGGAGATCTATACCTATCATTAGGAGTTGTGAGTATCGAGGATATGGTTATGGATAGTCGCTATAGCCACCTCAACATTCCGACACTAAGCATTGTGGGTGCTTCATGGTCAGATTACAGATATTTTGTCGAGAGGGTCGACATCGGAGTGGAGCTTCAGAACTCTACACTTTCGAGCGATGATGTGGCATACTTCGCACCCCGAATGAGAGATTGGGGCGTCTCGCTCACAAATATCAATGCCACAGGCGAAGGGGAGGTTAATGATTTGAGAGTCAACATCAAAAACTCCTACTTGGAGGATGGTAGTGCTGTGGCTGTGAATCTACAAATGAAAGGACTCCCCAATATTGAAAAAACTCTCTTCACTGCCAAAATCAAGGAGTTAGTAGCCACACCTGCCGATATCACAAGCCTCTACATCGCACTTAGTGGCGAGGAGTTTCCCAAAGACAGAGAAGCGATTATCGAACATCTTGAGGAGGTTCGCTGTAGTGGAGAGTTCACGGGTAGACTCTCAGATTTTGCAACATCGCTGAATGTAACATCCGCACTTGGAGGTGTGCAAACATCACTTGCGATGAGTAGCGGGGAGCAGGGTCGTATCATCGAGGGGCAACTTATGACCGAAGATTTCGATGTTGGAAGGTTACTTAACAGTTCAGATGTGGGGATGATATCGCTCAATGGTAGAGTGCGAGGTAGCGTAGATGATATCATGCTATCGAGTTCCGCACAGGGTGTGATATCGAGAGTGGTGGTTCGTGGCGAGAGTTACCACAATATCACCTATGGCGGATGGTTGAATGGCGGAGAGATGCATGGTGAGGCGCACTCTCAAAATCACGGTCTCGACTTTGACTTTGTGGGAGATATAGATCTGAGCGCAGAGCGCAGAGGGTATGATTTGGATATTGATTTGCGAGATATCGATCTCAAAAAACTTAAGGTAAACCGCCGAGACTCAATATCACGACTCTCGGCACACATCACAGCACTCGGTAGCGGCAACACAATAGATGACGCTGTGGGTCGAGTGACAATCCTCGATGGAGAGTATCTATACAACACCAAATCACTAGTTAGTGATTCGATAACGCTTGTTTTGGCAAATACTCCACAAACGAAAAAATTCGAAATTGGATCGAAATATTTAGATGTGGAGTACAACTCAAAAAATAGCTACAAAGAGTCGTGGGATTATCTGCATGGCGTTCTTCGAGACTACCTTCCTGCACTATACTCAGATCAATTACCCGACACGCAAATAGATGAAATAGAGACACAACAAGGGCAGGGTGAATACTCTACCCTCTCGATCGACATTAAAGATTTAACCCCGCTGGCAGATGCCTTCACAAACGACATGGAGGTGTCGAAGGATAGCCGCTTGGATGTTCAATTCAACACTCGTCAACATGACATATCGTTGGATCTTAAATCTCAATACGTGGAGTTGAATTCGGTGTTGGCAATAGGTCTTGACCTCAATGTTTCGACAGTCGTGGACTCTTTAACATTGAAGGGTTCGATAAGTGAATTTTTGGTGGGCACCCGTCAATTCGACAACCTCACACTCAAAGGAGGTGCCAAGGATAACAATATACACCTCGATGCAGGGTATAATGACACAGATAGCTTAGCGTCGGCATCAATAGAGGCTTTGGCGACCATAAGTAACGATCCTCTAAGGGGACACATGGCAAAGGTGAGATTGCTCCCTTCGCAGATCAGTCAGGGAGCTGAGATGTGGAATGTCAAGGCTAAAACTATCGAAATCGACAAAAACGGAGTTCTCATAGATCAATTCAAAATCCAAAATGAGGAGCAGGAGTTGTTGGTGGAGGGTCTCGCATCGAAATCCACAAGCGACACACTCAGAGTCGATATGCAACATTTTGACCTCTCGATATTCTCATCCATAACCGAGGCTTTGGGTTATAATGTCGAGGGATATACTAATGGTGATATTGTGGTGAGTTCGGCACTCTACAATATGCGAGTTGAGGCGAATGTATCATTGGATTCGGTGAGTGTCAATACTCTGCCAGCACCACCTATGAAGGTGCGTGCAGAGTGGGATTTCGAGAAAAATCAAGCTCGTGTGTCATTGACAGATCGCATAAAAGGCGACACGCTAATTCGTGGATTTTTCATCCCCTCAAAGGTGATGTATTATGGACGAATGGATGTCGATAGTTTGCACTTGGGATTGTTGAACGCCCCACTCAAGGGTATACTGTCGAACACTACAGGATATGCCGATGCACGACTCACAATTAGTGGAGAACGCAGAGCAGCAACGCTGGAGGGTTATATCGACATCAAAGATATGGAGGCGAAGGTGGATTATACAAATGTGTCGTACAGAGTACCCAGCGTGCGCATAGATGTCAAAGAGAATGAGCTGATGTGTCGTAATGCAGTGTTGTATGACCCGTTGGGCAACAAGGGGTTAATGACACTGAGTGTCGATCTGCAACACCTCTCCAATATCGCATACAAGGTGCGGTTGAATGTCGAAGATTTGATGGCTCTCAACACAACACTCGCCGACAACGACCTCTTCTACGGCAAGATGTTCGCCTCGGGAGTAGTTGATCTGGTGGGAGATAAAGTGGGGGTGAATATGGATATCACAGCTACTACACGAGACAACTCGGAGTTTTTCATGCCTCTGTCGAGCAAATCGAATATCTCGACAGCTGAATTTATAACATTTGTAAGCCCCAGAACACTGAGTGATTCAACCGGCATATCGGCGGTGAAACAAAGGTTCTTCGATACGGAGAGGCGCAATCGTGCGGGGGGAGGTAGCAACCTCAATATCAACATGTCGCTCAATGTCACTCCCGAGGCAGATTTCCAACTTGTGATCGACCCCACGGTGGGAGATGTCATTAGAGGACGTGGCGAGGGACGTCTAAATATTAGGGTTAACCCCAAATCTAATATCTTCGACATGTATGGCGACTACACAATCACCGAAGGTAACTACCTATTTACGCTGCGCAATATTATCAACAAACGATTTATCATAAACCCTGGGTCGACAATACAGTGGACGGGAGACCCTCTAGATGCGTTGCTTGATATTGAGGCGGTGTATAAACTCAAAACATCGCTACAGCCTCTCATCTCCGATGAGTCGACACGCTCCGTGCCGGTGGATTGTACGATATATCTCAAGGATCGATTGATGCAGCCCGAGGTGTCGTTCGGAATATCATTGCCTACGGGAGATGCTGAGCAACAGGCTATTATCTCCAATTTACTGAACGACCAAGAGACCATATCTCGTCAATTCTTCTACCTAATGTTGGCTAACAGCTTCATTTCGGAGAGTGCGACGGGCTCTACGTCGGATCTAGGAGTATCGACCACCGCAGCCACTGGATTTGAGTTGTTGACAAATCAACTTAGCAACTGGTTGTCGTCGAGCAACTACAATGTCGTGATCCGCTATCGTCCCGAGTCGGAGCTCACGGGCGATGAGTTGGATTTCGGAATCTCACGTTCGCTAATCAACAACCGCCTACTATTGGAGGTGGAGGGTAACTACAGCAACGATATCTCCTCTTCGGGAGAGAGCGAGGAGACGGCATCGAACTTCGCAGGTGAGGCATATATCACATGGCTCATAGATCGTTCGGGAGCACTTCGTCTGAGAGGTTTCACCCAAACTATCGACACCTATGACGAAAATCAAGGTTTGCAGGAGACAGGGGTTGGAATATACTACAAAGAGAGTTTCGACAACTTCAAAGATCTTAAGGCGAGGGTCAAAGCACGTTTCAGCCGAAAAGGCGTGGGGGTAAGAAACAAAGATGATGATGACGATAAAACAGATAAATAATTAAATAAAAACTTAAAAGAGATGATTAATTTTTTGCAAGCAGCACTCCAAGAGGCTGCAGTGGTAGAACAGAGTCAAATGGGACTTTGGGAGCTTTTTTCGAAAGGAGGATGGTTGATGTGGCCTCTTGTGGCGTTGGGAGGTGTCACAATCTTTATCTTCGTGGAGCGTTTTATGGCGATCCGAAAGGCGTCAAAAATAGATGCTAACTTCATGAATCGCATTCGAGATTACATATATGAGGGAAAGGTAAAAGCAGCGATAGATCTATGCCGCAGCAACAACACACCCATCGCACGTATGGTCGAGAAGGGAATTGTCCGCATTGGTCGCCCAATGGGAGATATTCAAAATGCGATCGAGAATGTTGCAAACCTTGAGGTGTCGAAGTTAGAGGAGAACCTTCCGGCACTTGCTACCATCGCTGGAGGTGCTCCAATGATCGGATTTTTGGGTACGGTGCTCGGTATGGTACGCACGTTTATGGATATGGCTGCTGGTGGCGGTACGGTCGATATGGCGATCCTCGCTGGAGGTATGTATGTTGCGATGGTTACAACGGTGGCGGGTCTTATTGTTGGTATTCCAGCATATTTCGGATACAACTACTTGGTGGTAAGAATCGAGAAATTGGTGTTCAGAATGGAGGCTAACTCAATAGCTTTTATGGATATCCTCAACCAACCAGTCTCAACCCCTAAACAATCCTAAGTGTATGGCTATCAAGAGAGGATCAAAGGTGGATAAGTCATTTTCGTCGGCGTCGATGACCGACTTGATGTTCTTGTTGCTCCTATTTTTGTTGATCGCGACAACGCTGATTAACCCAAATGCATTGAAGTTGATGTTACCCAAAAGTGCCAATCAACTAAAAGACAAAGCGATAACAACGGTCTCGATCCAAGACCTCGGAGGGTCATATCGTTACTATGTCGAGGGTGATGCAGTAGATGGAGTTGCAGGTGTCGAGAGTGCATTGAAGAGTATTCTGGAGGGGCAGCAAGAGCCAACAATCTCGCTGCATTGCGACAAAAGTGTGGCGATAGATGAGGCGGTGAAGATTATGAATATCTCGAAGGATAATAACTACAAGTTGATACTTGCGACATCTCCTAACTAGAAGAAAACTATGAACTACTACAAACAAGACGACAACTCTTCACGCAGGTGGGGGGTCGTGGCGATGCTGCTCTACTTTGTGGGGGTGGTGTGCATATTGCTGTTTGTGAGTTTCACATTCGATGAGGAGCAACCCCTAGATGAGGGGATCCTCATAAACTTTGGAGTCACATCTACGGGATCTGGAGTGAAGGATCTTGCCGCTACAGATATCGTTGCGCCAAAACCGCCCACACCAAAGGTTGTGGAAGATGCACCCGAAAAAATAATCACCGACCCTAATGGCGAGGTGGAGATCCCAGCCCCAAAACCTAAGGATGAACCAACTCCTGAGGTCGAAGAGCCAGAGGAGAAACCTCGTACCGTAAACCAACGTGCTCTCTTCCCAGGGCGCACGGAACAAAGTAGTGCAACATCGCAGGGAGACTCCCCGAAACCCGAAACAGGAAACCAAGGGGATGAGAGTGGAACACCCGAAGGAGCAGCTGGTGGCACGGGGAGAGGGTTGACTGGTGTATCATATAACCTCACCGGACGATCGTTGGTGGGAGAACTTCCCAAGCCCGATTATAACGAGAATATCTCGGGAAAGGTTATCATCGATGTGGTTGTTAATGAACGAGGTGAGGTGACGACGGCATCGTATAGGCAGTTGGGATCTACGGTCAACAATTCGGTGTTGGTGGCGGCAGCTCAAGCAGCGGCTTTGAAGGCTCGTTTTTCGAACAGTGACGATTTTGTGCAGGGTGGAACTATAACCTACATATTTAAAATGGACTAACCACAATGAAACGATTGCTTATTATGACGCTCATGCTCCTGAGTGGAGTGGCGGCTAGTTATGGTGCTACTCCTGCGAAGGGAGCACTCATAGAGATGGATACAGTGGCTCACGATTTTGGGCGAGTATCACGTAAAGGGGCGGATATAATCCATACATTCACTGCCCGAAATATTGGTGATGCACCTCTTGTAATCACGGAAGGGTCAACAACTTGCACATGCATCAAAGTCAAACATCCCAAACGACCTATCGCCCCAAATTCCGAGGCGAAGATCGAAGTAGAGTATGAACTTGGAAGAAAGGAGGTAGGTCCTTTTTACAAGGTGATAAAGATATTGTCAAATAGTGCCGATGGAGGGTGTCAAGTGTTGACAATCCAAGGAGTATCGGTCGAAGAATAAAACAATTATGACAACAAAATTGCTATATAACTGCCAAATTCTCACGATGTTGAATGAAAACATCATGGAGCATGCAGCTGTAGGTATTACATCCGACCGTATCACTATGGTCACACAAAACCCCGAAGAGGTGGAGCGTTTCGTGGAGCAAAATCCATCGTGCGAAAAGGTGGATTGCAGAGGGCAACTTGTGATGCCGGGGCTAATAAACACACATACGCACTCCTCGATGACCCTCATGCGTAATCTCTACGAAAATATGGAGCTTATGACATGGTTGCAGGATCATGTCTGGAAATTTGAAGCTCACCTCACCGACGATGATATTGAGGCGGGAGCTCGACTCTCGATGGCGGAGATGATACTCGGAGGTACGACAACATTTGTCGATATGTACTTCTCGATGGCACGTGTGGCACGTGCTGCAAAAGATATGGGGATGCGTGCACTCCTTACCGAGACGCTAATTGTGGGGCGCGAAGAGTCGTTTATTCAGAGCCTCGAAGAGCTCGCTGCACAGGTCAAGGATTCCCAAATTGTGCGAGCAGGTGTTGCACCTCACGCACCATACACAATCCCTCCGTCGAGTGCGGAGGTGGCATTGCGTGAAGCGGCAAAATATTCAATAATGATAAATGCCCACCTCAGCGAAACATCCACCGAAGAGGAGGGTACTCAAAAGGAGTATGGGTGCTCTGCAACAGAGTATTTCGATCGTTGCGGATTTCTACGAGAGGGGACAATATTGGCTCACTGCGTACGCCTCGACACCAATTCGATAGAGATTATCAAGAAACGAGGGTGCTCTGTGGCACACTGTCCCGAAAGCAACATGAAGTTGGCAAGTGGCGTAGCTCCACTCATCGAGATGCATCGTGCAGGGGTGAATTGCACCATCGCAACAGATGGAGTGTGTTCGAACAATGACCTCGACATGTGGGGTGAAATGCGCTCCGCAGCTCTTCTACAACGTGTCGCAAATCTTGATCCTATAGCTATCTCTCCATTCGAGATTCTCAAAATGGCAACTGTAAATGGAGCTAAAGCTATCGGAAAAGAGGGAGAATTAGGAGTTATAAAAGAGGGTGCTCTAGCTGATATAATAGTTGTCAACACATCGCTCCCACACCATAGACCTCGCCATAATATCATATCTTCACTCATCTTCTGCGGTCGTGCTTCGGATGTCACGATGACCATTATCGCCGGCAAGATCCTCTATGCTGATGGCGTTTTGCTGCATTGCGATGTTGAGAAACTTTGCCAAGATGTCGAGAGACGCAGCTACTCTATCCTCTCCAAAATGAGTGAATAGGGGCTAGACCACATAGTAATTCACACTTATTTTAAAACCCGCACCTCTACCCCATTCGTTTAAATCGAGAGGGGGAGGTTCCGGTGTGTTGTTTAAAATATTTACCGAAGAATGATTGTGTCGAGAAATTGAGGTTATTTGCGATCTCTTGAATACTCAGACCTGAATATTTAAGCAGGTTTTTCGCCTCAAGTATCACCGACTCATCGATCCATTTTGCAGCGGTTTTGCCGCTCACATCCTTCACCACAGCAGATAGATATTTTGTCGAGATATTAAGTTTCTCGGCGTAGAATTTCACATTTCTCTCCGTGCGACTATGCTCCTGTAGAAGAGATAAGAATTCATCAAATATCACCTCACAGCGACCTCTTTTACCTTGATCCTCTCCATCTCGGTTGTTGAGTTCCGTGAGGATGTAGAACATTGTGGTGAAGAGGGTTTTGATGATCTCGGTGCGATATCTCTCTTTGTTGCTCTTGAGCATTGTCTTTATGAGGCGAAATAGTTGTCGAATCTCATCAATATCATCTTCGTTGAGGTGCAACACGGGATTCTTCCCAAAACGCATGTATAGAGGCAGGGTTGTCGAAAGATCAATCTGCAGGTCGTCGATAAATGGTTTGGAGAAGGATATAAGGTATGCCGCAGCATTCGTCGTGCAGCTAATAGTTTTGATTGTTGTTTCGGGCGAGAATACCACAATATCACGTGGCTTTACCACAAACTCCTTAAGATCTATTGATACATTTGCCTCGCCACACATCATGATTATAGCCGAGAATCCACTAAACGCCACAGGTTGTGTAAGGGTGTAGTTAGTTTCGGCTGTGATGTTGGTTATAACCATATCGTTGCTCAGAAAACTTACGTCGCTCATCTCCTTCTTGATCTTCGAGATCGATATCTTCCGCAGAGCGGTTGTTGGAGAGACTATCTTTTGGGGTTGCATAATATATAGGTATTAATGGTTTGGTATTATCACTTTTAACTCTCGATGTAGACACTCTATGTTTAGTGGAAAATCTACACCTCGTTGCCCATCAGCATCCGTTGGCTCATTCTCCGAAGAGAGGATTTGGATGTTACGAGATTTTATATGTTTTACCCCACGAGGTTTACCCCCGACAAGGAATCTAAATGCTGTATATAGTGAGCTAAAGAAGCTCCCACTTTCGAGTATCAAACAATCAAAATCACCATCCGTGACACTCGCTCCACGTGCTAGTTGCCACCCTCCAGCAGTGCGGCCATTGAGCACAAGGGTCATCAGAGCGTTCACCTTTATCTTTTCGGTGTCGGTGATGATATGCAGCTCCATGTCGTGTATTCGCTCCAACTCCTTGACACCCTCGATGATATATGCAAATTTCCCAAACAGTCGTTTCATCGCATTTGGTGTGCGTTGCGATGTCGTAGTGAAGAGTCCAAAGCTGAATATATTCACAAAATACAACCCATTGACATATCCGCAATCGACACTATCCTCAACTCCAGATGCGATCTGACGTGCCGCCTTCAATGAATTTTTATTCATCCCCAACGCCAGTGCAAAGTCGTTAGCTGTACCTGTGGGGATGATCCCTAGAGTTGCTCTCACACCACCCTGTTTCATGAGGTTTACGACATAATTTACCGTGCCATCACCCCCTGCTACCACCACCAAATCTAACTCTTCATATCGATTCGATAGTTGATCTCGTTGAAAATCTAGGATCTCGGCAGTCGTATCGTAATCACCCTCTTTGAGTATCTCTACTATCTCTGCTGCACGAGCATCAATCTTACTCTTTCCTGCATCGTTGTTATATAAAAAAAGTGCCCTTTTCATCTCTTTAATTTTTTCTCTTCCTCTCACTAACTCCTCTATTTTTGTATCATCGCCTCCATTGTGGGACTCATATATTCGCGATACTCCGCATCACCCTCATCTCCGGAGAATATAAAATATACCTCTATCCCCTCAATACTCTTGGCTAACTCCATCGCCCCGTTGCTCCCTGCCGCCATGAACATTGTGGCGTATGCATCTGCCAGTGCGCATGTGGGTGCTATGACGGTTGCCGAGAGGAGTGTTGAGACTCTACTATGCCCACTGGTGGGATCTATCGTGTGACATATCTTTTCGCCATCGTGCGAGATGTAGAAACGTCGGTAATTTCCCGATGTCGCCATAGCTCGCATGGTGGATTGAGGTGGAATTTGTATGGCACGTTGGAGATACTCCCCATCGCTCATATTTCCATCAATAGGGCTCTCGACACCTATGCGCCACCCCTCGCCATGACTATTCACCCCTCGTGAATTGATCTCACCTCCGATATCTACGAGGTAATTTTCCGCCCCCATCTGAGCCACCTTTTGCGCTACTTTATCAACCGTATATCCCTTTGCTATCGAGTTGAAATCTAACCTTATACGAGGATCTTGTTTTTGGAGTCGCCCCCCGACGATTGATATTTTTTCATACCCCACGAACTCCAACAACGAATCAATATTAGGCTGCTCCAACGCCTCCTTGCGAGCAAATCCCCACGCCTCGACAAGTGGCATCACGGTGATGTCGTACACTCCACCAGATAATTTGCTAACGGAGTCTGCGAGGTTAATATTGTAGATCATATCATGTGTCAAAGAGTCGCACTCTCCACGATTGATTTGACTAATAATTGAGTTTGGATCAAAGATCGACATTTGGGACTTCATCACAGAGTCGATCTGCATCACGCCATCCAAAAGAGCTGATAGAGAGTCGGCAGGGATATCGGCAATGATATTTAGTGTTGTACCCAACATGGGCACATTTTGGATCTTTTGATACTCACTTTGCGACGTCGAACAGCCACAAGTCAAGGTTATTATGATCGCATAGGCGGTCGCTATAAAACTTCGTTTTGCCATAAAATTCAACTATTTGGCTACAAATTTACATAAAAAAATCCACTTTTATATAAATTTTGCAGAATTAAGTAGTGTAAAATAATTATTGGTGTGTTTTTGATAGTGCTATTGAAGATGAGATTTTTTGCTATTGAATTGAAAATATAGTGGTTCTACATTGAGATTTAATAGTGAAAAATATCGCTCCAAGAGTGCTATTAAAAATATGGCAATAATTGTTTTTCACTACTTAATA
>JAWXSU010000018.1:0-16069 GCA_044434245.1 Rikenellaceae bacterium
CTGCTCTGGAGCAGAGTGTGGCGTATCATCGTGCAGTACAGACGCAGTTGATATCGACGATTGCGACAAATTACTACACGTTGCTTATGCTCGACGAGCAGTTGGATATTAGTCGTCGAACGTTGGTTTTGTGGGGCGAAAATATCCGCTCTATGGAGGCTTTGAATCGTGCAGGGCGTGTGGATAATACTGCGGTGTTGCAATCCTCAGCCAGCAGATCGTCACTCGAAAGTGGCATAATATCTATTGAAGAGCAGATCAAAGTTGCGGAGAATAATCTATCGACACTATTGAAGATCGTGCCGCAACATATTGAGCGAGGTAGTATTACGGATGTAGACTTCCCGGCGGAGTTGTCCGTAGGGATGCCGCTTCAGTTGGTTGCAAATCGTCCCGATGTTCAAGTTGCGGAGTATGAGCTAGCGCAAGCATTTTATGCCGTGGGTGTAGCACGTGCTTCGATGTATCCAAATCTGTCGCTTATGGGTTCTATATCATATAGTGACGGTTCGGGGGTTGTTACAAACCCGGGAGATTTGATCTACAACCTTGCGGCATCAGTGTTGCAACCAATATTTAATAGAGGTACACTGCGTGCTGAGTTGCAGATATCGAAATCACAACAAGAGCAGACTCTATTGCAATTCAACCAAGCGGTTCTTGATGCAGGAGCGGAGGTTAATATTGCACTAATAGAGTGTCAAAGTGCGAAGGGGCGTATCGAAAAAGATATGTCACAAATAGAGTTCCTAAAGGAGGCGGTGCGTAGCACGGAGCTGTTAATGAAACATGGCACATCGACATATTTGGAGGTTCTCACAGCGCAACAGAGCCTACTCTCGGCGGAGTTGTCGCTTTCGGCAAATAAATTTGACCAGACACAGGGGGTGATAAATCTATACTACGCATTGGGTGGAGGTGTAGAGTAATGTCAAACTTTTGGAATCAGTAATGTGGTATTTATGAAACATGTGAGAGTGTTTCGTAAATACCACACTTCAATTAATATGCTATATTTTGTGATACAGCATTTTGAAATTCCGGTATAAATTATTAACTTTGAACTCCCCACTTTGGGATTATATATAATATTATGAAAGGAATAGTTTTAGCAGGAGGCTCAGGAACACGACTCTACCCCATAACAAAGGGGGTGAGCAAACAGCTTCTCCCCATATATGACAAGCCAATGGTCTATTACCCTATATCGGTGTTGATGTTGGCGGGAATTCGTGAAATACTTATCATCTCAACACCCGATGATTTATCCGGATTTAGGCGACTTTTGGGTGATGGATCAGATTTTGGTGTCAAGTTCGAATATGCAGAGCAACCCTCTCCAGATGGTCTTGCTCAGGCATTTATCATTGGCGAAGAGTTTATTGGTGATGACTCGGTATGTTTGGTTCTGGGAGATAATATATTCTATGGCTCGGGATTTTCACGACGACTTGCTGAGTCGGTGATGTGTGTTGAGCAGGATGATAAAGCGACAGTTTTCGGGTATTGGGTTGCCGATCCCGAAAGATATGGAGTTGCGGAGTTCGACGAGGAGGGTAACTGCCTCTCTATCGAGGAGAAACCGATGACGCCGAAGTCAAACTTTGCGGTGGTGGGACTCTACTTTTACCCAAATAGAGTGGTCGAAATAGCAAAGAATATTAAACCTTCGGCACGTGGAGAGTTAGAGATCACAACTGTAAATCAAGAATTTTTGGATGCTGAGCAGCTGAAGGTGCAGACTCTAGGACGAGGTTTCGCTTGGCTCGACACTGGAACGCACGACTCTTTGTCGGAGGCATCGACATTTGTGGAGGTTATAGAGAAACGACAGGGGTTAAAGATCGCATGTTTGGAGGGAATAGCATATCGTAACGGCTGGATATCGGAGGAGAAGATGCGAGAGTTGGCTCAGCCAATGATAAAAAACCAATATGGTCAATATCTACTCAAAGTAATAGATGACCTAAAATATGCAGAGTGAAGATGGAGGTTATAAAGACAGATATTGAGGGGGTTGTGATCCTCGAACCTAGGATTTTTGGAGATGATAGAGGGTATTTCTATGAGTCATTCTCTCAGAGTGAATTTACCGAGAAGGTGTGTCGCACAACATTTGTGCAGGATAACCAATCGGGATCATGTTATGGAGTTTTGCGAGGATTGCACTTCCAATCACCACCTCATGCTCAAAGCAAACTAGTTCGTGTCGTCAAAGGTAAAGTGTTGGATGTGGCGGTCGATATTCGCAAGGGATCACCTACATATGGGAAGCACGTTGCAGTGGAACTTTCGCAGGATAATCATCGTCAACTATTTATCCCACGAGGTTTTGCTCATGGTTTTGTGGTGTTGAGTGGTGATGCAATATTTCAATACAAATGCGATAATTTTTATAACAAAGAGTCCGAAGGGACAATAATATGGAATGACCCCGAGATTGGGGTAGATTGGGGAATAGACGAGAGAGAGGCGATACTATCACAAAAGGATTTGGAGAATTCATCGTTTTCGGATTTAAACTCTCCATTTTCATACGACGAAAATTACTATGAGTAAAACGATACTTATAACAGGTGCTAATGGTCAACTCGGCAACGAGATGCGACGTGTGGCAACAAAGAGTGAGAACAGCTATATCTTCACGGATGTTGAGGAGTTAGATATCACGAGCTACGAAGATGTGTGCGAAATGGTTGCATCAAATGGCGTCGATGTTATTGTAAACTGTGCGGCATATACTAATGTTGATAAAGCAGAGGAGGATGAGGCGATGGCATATCTACTTAACAGTACATCTGTGGGATACTTAGCAAAGGCAGCTGCAACATATGGAGCAACGCTAATTCATATATCGACAGATTATGTCTTTGATGGTACTTCGCATGTACCCTACACGGAGGGGTCACAAACAAACCCGATAGGTGTGTATGGAGAGAGTAAACTCTCTGGAGAGGAGCGTGTTAGAGAGTCAGGGTGTGGTTACATAATATTGCGTACGTCGTGGTTATACTCTAAGTGGGGAGCTAATTTTGTAAAGACAATGCAGAGGTTAACCTCCCAGCGAGAGAGTTTAAATGTTATATTTGACCAGGTGGGGACACCAACATATGCCGGGGATTTAGCTGACGCCATAGCTATGATTATCGACACTGAGCGGTATGATAAATGTGGCACATATCACTTTAGTAATGAGGGGGTATGCTCGTGGTATGATTTTGCGCAACACATTTCCAGTATGAGTCGTAACAGTTGCGATATACGCCCAATTCACAGCGATGAATACCCAGCGAAGGTGTCACGCCCACACTACTCGGTGTTAGATAAAACAGAGATAAAAAGAACATTTGGTATCGAGATCCCATACTGGAGCTTGAGCCTTAAGAGATGTATAGAGGAGTTAAAAGAGCAATAATATGGAGTTCAAAAAAAATATTATAATCACGGGAGGTGCTGGTTTCATCGGCAGTCATGTTGTGCGTCTATTCGTAACAAAATATCCCGAGTACCACATAATAAATGTCGATAAGTTAACTTATGCGGGCAATCTAGCAAACCTTAGAGATATTGAATATGCTGAAAACTACACATTCGTAAAGGCGGATATTTGCGACTTCGAGAAGATGGTGGCACTATTTCGAGATTATAGTGTCGATGGGGTTATACACCTCGCTGCCGAGAGTCATGTCGATCGTTCAATAAAAGATCCTTTTACCTTTGCGCAGACAAATGTGATGGGTACATTGTCTCTATTGCAAGCTGCTAAAAATCAATGGGATGGAGATTATGCTGGGAAGAGATTTTACCATATCTCGACCGATGAGGTCTATGGAACTTTGGCGGCAGATGGAACATTCTTCACCGAAGAGACTTCGTATGATCCGCACTCACCATATTCAGCATCTAAGGCATCGTCGGATCACTTCGTGAGAGCCTTTGCTGATACCTATGGAATGCCCACGGTAGTTACTAACTGTTCGAATAATTATGGACCATATCAATTTCCAGAGAAGTTGATACCCCTATTTATCAACAATATACGCCATGGAAAATCACTGCCGGTGTATGGAGCAGGCGTAAATGTGCGTGACTGGTTATATGTTGTTGACCATGCACGTGCCATAGATTTGATATTTCACGAGGGTAAACTATCCGATACATATAATATCGGAGGGTTCAACGAGTGGAGAAATATAGATCTCATAAAGGTGATTATTGATACCGTGGATCGATTACTAGGAAATCCTAAGGGGCACTCGTTGAATCTTATAACATATGTTACAGATCGTGCAGGACACGATTTGCGATATGCTATAGACTCCAATAAACTAAAAAACGAACTAGGCTGGGAGCCATCTCTACAGTTCGAAGAGGGGATAGAGAGAACCGTTGCATGGTATCTAGAGAATCAAGAGTGGATGGATAATATCACAAGTGGAGAGTATGAGAAATATTACCAAAGTATGTATTGTCGATAGGGTAATATGTTCAATCACCATTTAAAATGGAATGTTATCTAGGTCATCCTTTGGAGGGGTTATCTCTGGCGTTTTATTTTGAGGGGATTGTGCATCGATGTTTTTGGGTTGATTTACGATTTTGATTTCGTTGCCCACAATCTCGACAATTATCTGTTTTGTCCCCTCTTTGTTGGTGAATTCACGGTTGCGTAGAGCTCCTTCAATATATATTTGGGTGGCTTTGTGTATGTATTTATCTACGAAATTAGCTGCTTCTCCCCAAAATACAACGGTGTGCCACTCAGTATGTTGACGAGTTTCATTGCTTTTGCGAACAAAGATTTTCTCTGTTGTTGCGATGCGTATACGTGCCATTTTAGATCCGCTCTCAAAAGAGCGGATCTCTGGTTCACTGCCGACATAACCCAGAAGGATTACCTTATTTATCATAGTTCAGATATAAGTTCTGTGAAGAGTTTTGTCATGCGAACAGATGCCTTAGCACCTTGAAGTTGCACATCTTCGTGATCTCCGATCTCATCGCTCAAACCGCAATTTGTAATGACCGAGACTCCAAATATTGGAATCGACATATGCCGAGCAACAATAACCTCAGGGACGGTCGACATTCCTGCTGCATCTCCGCCAATTATCTTAAAGTATTTATACTCAGCTTGAGTTTCAAAAGTTGGACCTGTACCTCCCACATATACTCCATATTGGAGTTTTATCCCCTCAAGCTCTGCAATCTCAGTAGCCTTTGCTCTGAGTGACGATGAATATAGATCGTGCATATCGGGGAATCGAGTTCCTAGCTCTTCGATATTGGGACCAATGAGAGGGTTAGGCATAAGGTTAATATGGTCTGTTATTACCATTAAATCTCCCACTCTAAATGAAGTGTTGATTCCTCCAGCAGCATTTGAAACAAATAGGTACTCTATACCGAGTAGTTTCATAACCCTCACTGGTAGGGTCACTTGTTGCATTGTATATCCTTCGTAGAAGTGAAAACGCCCCTGCATTGCAATAACTCGTCTGCCTGCAACTTTTCCAAATATCAAACGTCCCTTATGTCCTGCGACAGTTGATTGAGGGAAGTTTGGTATGTCGCTATAATCTATGGTGTATGCAACATCAATTACATCTCCAAAATTTCCTAACCCAGAGCCAAGTATAACTCCGACTTCAGGTGTAAAATTATTTGTCGTATTTGCGATATATGCTGCTGTCTCTTTAATTTTTGATAACATCTTCTTGTAGTTTTTTTAGAAAATCAATCTTTGAATCATCAATAAATGATATATTGATGGGTATATAAAATAACTTTTCTCGTATCTCCAATGGGATTTTTTTGCTTCTTAGCATCTTCACAGCATCCTTTTCTGTTGTTATAATTATAGCTTGAGGATGTTGTGAGATTAATTTATTTATTGTTTTAATATCTTTAATTTTGTATACGTGGTGGTCATTGTATATTAATGAATCCACAACCTTGTAGTTCATATTTAGAGTACCAATAAATGGATTTGGGTTGCCAATTCCAGCCATAGCAATCACCGTGTCGTTGTGTTTTAAAGTTATATTTTTTGCCTCCGAGAATACTGGTGTCGGTTTGAAACTCTCGATTCTCGTGAAATATATATCTTGATATGGTGCTGTAACCAAAGATTTTCGCATTAATCTACGATCAAGAGGGGTCATATTTTCAGAGCACTTTGTGACTATAAAATATTGAGCGCGATGCAAAGACTCCATATTGTCACGTAATGAACCAAGTGGCAACATATAATCATCCTGAGGTGGGCGTGTCGCATCGACCATAATAACATTTATTTTCGGTTCAACATATCTGTGTTGGAAACCATCATCCATGATTATAAGGTTGACTTCAGGGTGTTTTTTTATGATTTGATCTATACCATCTACACGTTTTTCGCACACTACAACAATAGTGTCTGGGAATTTAAGTTTGATTTGCAGAGGCTCATCACCAACATCTCGATAGTGTGAAGATTCATCAACTTCGATATATCCTTTGGTTTTGCGTCCATAACCTCGTGATATCACAGCCACATTATAATTTTTGGACATGTAGCTCAAAATCATCTCAGTCATTGGTGTTTTGCCTGTACCTCCGACAGTGACATTTCCAATGCAAATAATAGGTACATAATAGCTTTTCACCTTTAATATTCCCCAATCAAATAGATTGTGACGCATCGATACTCCAAAAGAGTAGAAACATGAAAGAATAGTATATAAAAGGTCTTTGAGCATCTATTTGTAGTAATATTAGTTTCGGTTAGCACCAAATATTGGGTCACACTTCTCAGCGTACCAAAGATATGAATTTTTATTTGGACTTCCAAATATGATCTGCCAATTAACCCCAATTTAATATGGTGACTATATTTTTTGCGTGTTATTACCTATTTAAATTTTATCCCACCCCTAAATCCCCCTCCCTTTGGGTGGGGACTAGGTCACAAAATATATTATTTTGCTCCTCAGCGGTCGCGAATCAAGGTTTGAGAATCAAACCTTAATTCGCATATTTTATATTGTTGTTTGCAAAAAAAATATTAACTTTGTGCATTATGAAAAAACTATTTTTAATAATTATTTTTTGCCTATCACTAACATCATTTGTTGGGTGTGGAGGCGAAGGTGTCGGAGGCAATTCTAAGGAGTCTGAAAAAGAGAAGATTGTTGAGCCGCCTAAAGTTTTGAAATATGGAGTCGACATTGATGGTTATACGCTAGAATCAAATGATATCGCCATGGGACAAACTATGGGTGCACTACTTGGCAAATATGGTATCTCTGCATACACTGTCGATAAGTTGGATCGTGCAGCGAAGGAGATCTTTCCGTTGAAGAAAATTCGAGGTGGAAACAGATATACGATGTTTCTTAAGTCAGACTCTTTGGGCACACAGAGGTTGGATTATATGGCATACGAGCGAGATAATGTAGATTATGTTTTGTTTGGCTTTGTCAATGACTCGATAACTATCACAATAGGCTCTAAACCTACACGTGAGGTGCGACTCAAGAAGAGTGCGGTGATAAATTCATCGCTTTGGGGTGCGGTCATGGAGGCGGAATTACCATACGTATTGGCTGCTCAGATGGAGGATGTTTACCAATGGACGATCGACTTTTTTGGCATTCAAAAAGGGGATAGTTTTACTGTTATATATGACGAGAAATTTGTAGAGGATACCATCTCGGTCGGTGTCGGGCAGATATGGGGAGCTAAATTCAACCATGGAGATAAAGAGTACTATGCGATTCCGTTTAAACAAAACGCCAAGGTCGAGTATTGGGAGGCGGATGGTGCGAGTCTTAAAAAGCAGATGCTTAAAGCTCCGCTGAAATACTCTCGTATAAGTTCTAAATTTTCATATGCTCGTCTACACCCTATATATAAAGTGTATCGTCCTCACTTGGGAGTTGATTATGCAGCACCTTCGGGTACTCCGGTTCACTCTGTTGCCGATGGTGTGGTGACATTTAGAGCATACTCCGGAGGTGGTGGTAATACCATAAAAATCAAACACCCCGGAAATATTCAAACCGGATATCTTCACCTAAGTAGATTTGCTACGGGTATCAAGGTTGGATCTCATGTGTCGCAAGGTCAACTTATTGGATATGTCGGGTCAACAGGTGCATCTACGGGTCCTCACCTCGATTACCGAGTATGGAAAAATGGGGTGGCTATAAATCCTCTAACAATTCCTCAAGAGCCTACAGAGCCGATTTCGGATCTCAACAAAGCGGAGTTTGAATATATCAGCAGTCGCATCATTGCGGAGCTAAATGGAGATATCGAAGAGTCGGAGATGATAACACGTATAGATACGACATATCTCACATCTCCGGTAGCGGATAGTGTTGTAATCGAGGCGAAGTAATGGAGAGCAAGATAGAAAAGTTTATCGATAAACACCATGTGATGACCCTTGCGACCCAGAGTGATGAGGGGGTATATTGTGCAAATGCATTCTATGCGTTTGATAAGGAGTCATCGGCGTTAATATTTTCATCGGATGTGGCGACTCGTCACGGCGTAGAAATGGTAGTAAACTGTCGTGTGGCGGCATCTATTGTGTTGGAAACAAAGGTTGTGGGGCGCATTCAGGGTGTACAGATTGTAGGGCGTGTGGTGCAATCCTCAGAGGATGATAGAAAGCTATACCTCACACGATTTCCCTACGCAGCAGTCGTTGAACTTAATATGTGGAGGCTAGAGATAGACCACCTAAAACTAACGGATAACACCCTCGGGTTTGGACGAAAATTGATATGGAACAGAGTATAAAACCTAAACTTGGCGTAGTAATTGTCGCAGGTGGAAAAGGGGTGAGAATGGGAGGTGTAACCCCCAAACAGTTTAAGATATTGGGGCAGATGCCGATATTAGCACACTCCATAAATCTTTTTGCGGAGGTTGATCCCTCGGCTGAAATTGTGGTGGTGCTTCCTGCCGAACATCTGGGGTATTGGGAAAATTTAGCCTCTCGATTCAGTGTATCAAAACACAAAACAGTGCAGGGAGGGGAGCAGCGTTTCCACTCTGTGAGGTGTGGTGTAGAGGCTCTGTCGAAGGATTGCGAGATAATTGCTGTGCACGATGGAGTACGTCCGATGTGTAGTGTGGAACTTGTCGATCGGGCTATATATTGCACACTTTCAAGTGGTTCTGCGATACCTGTTGTCGATGTTGTGGATTCATTTAGAGAGATTACGGAGTCGGGAGGATCACAAATTGTTGATAGATCAAAATTGCGTGCCGTGCAGACACCTCAAATATTTGATGCTGCGCTTCTTCGCAGAGCATATCGCCAAGAGTATTGCGCCTCATTTACGGATGATGCTTCGGTGGTGGAGAGTATGGGTGAGAGGATATTTTTGTGCGAAGGGGATCGTTCAAATATTAAGATCACAACACCCGAAGATATAATCTTTGCCAACGCACTATTAGAGGCTTATGAGCAAATCGAGCAGGAGTAGAGTTATGGAAAAGGATACAACATATAAATTCAACTTTAGCAGGCGGGTGATATATTTAACTTTGCTGCATATTGTCGTATCTGTACTGTTTGCCTATCTGCTCTATATTTTTTATGAGGGGGGATATCTCTCTGCATGGTTCGCATCATTCGTTGTAGCGTTGATATGCCTACTTACGCTATCGATACCTCGTCGTGTTGTTGTCTCGCAGTCACAAGTTAAGATTATATGCATCTTAGAACTTACGGAGATTGATATCGCCGACATAGTAAAGGTTCGCAAGGTGAATCCTCGCAATTTGAAGTGGATAATTCCTCTCTTTGGAGGGTATGGATTTTTTGGATACTATGGTTTGTTTTTCGATCTACGAAGAGCCGAAAGAATCAAGATGTATGCAACAGAGTGGCAATATTTGGTCGAGATTGTCGATATTTACGAAGATCGTTATTATATATCGTGCCGTGATCGTGAAAAATTTGTAAAAGATATCCAACATCGGCGTTGCGAAAATGATAAGTTGAGAGCTCTCTAAACCACCTCTGCCACAACAAAGTTGCTACCGCCGACAAATATTAAGTCTCCCTCTTGAGCTAACCCTTTTGCGTATGCGACAGCTTGTGAAACATCCTCTATAGATTCACATTTATAACCCATCTTTTTTGCAACACACTCAATTTCGGAGCAGTGAAATGCACGATCTACCTTGGGACGAGTGAAGATAAAGTATGCATCAATATCAAAAAGAGGGAGGATCTCATCTAATTTTTTGTCATTAGCAAACCCCAACACACAAAATAGTCGATTGTGAGGCGTTGCACGGAGCTGTTCCATAACGTACTTCAAACCATGAGCATTGTGCCCTGTGTCGCATATAACACGTGGCGAATCGCTCAGTTTTTGCCAACGTCCCAGTAGTGAAGTTGTTGTTATAACGGAGTTTAAGCCTTCGTTGATGGCTCTCTGAGGGATCGCGATTGGCGTGTGTGCATTGATGTAATATATTGCGGTTATTGTGGTTACGACATTCTTTGATTGATATTTGCCCACTAAGTCGAGTTCAATATCTATACTCTCGCCACTTTGCATATTTTGTAATGTAATATTTTGACCCTCAGCGAGTACCTCCTGTTTTGCGATACACCACTCCCTTTGAGCCAATACAAGAGTAGAACCATTTGCATGCGCTATATCCTCGATGACGGATGTGTACTCATCACCCATTTCACCAAGTATCACACCTCGTTGTTGCTTTATTATACCTCCCTTCTCAGCTGCAATTTGGGGAAGTGTTGTGCCCAAAAATTTAGTGTGGTCAATACCTATATTTGTGATAATGCTAAGAGTTGGATCGACAATATTTGTGGCATCTAGTCTCCCTCCGAGCCCTGTTTCGATCACAGCAACCTCCACTCCCGACAGTGCAAAATGGTGCAAAGCCATAGCTGCTGTCATCTCGAAAAACGATAGTTGTAGACGCTCCATATCATGACGATATCTCTCGACAAATGTTACAACCTCCTCTTGGGATATCATCTCTCCATTAACTCTCATTCGCTCTCTGAAATCCCGCAGGTGGGGTGAGGTGAATAGAGCAGTTCGGTAGCCAGCATGTTGAATCACAGAGGCTAACATGTGTGATGTCGACCCCTTGCCATTTGTTCCTGCAATGTGTATAACACGATATTTGCGGTGCGGATTACCTAGTACCTCACAAAATTGCGTGATGCGCTCCAACCCTGGTTTGTATGCATCACCTCCAATGTTTTGGAACGAAGGCATTGCGGTGAACAGATATGTAAGAGTCTCTGAGTATGTCATATCTTGTGTTAGTCTAGATAGTTGCGGCGTTTTATTCGGTATGCCAAGTAGTAAAGAAGCGACAATGCTGCCAAAAATTGCGCAACGTGAGCGACATAATCTCCATAGCGTGTGTAGAGTGTCATGCGATCATTCAACCACACCTCACGAGTGATAGTGCCACGCTGCTCCCAACTCAACATTTCGAGGTTGTCACCTCTGGAATTTATGAATCCCGAGATCCCCGTATTTGCACTTCTTGCTATGGAGCGTCTACTCTCCACCGCACGAAGTGACGACATAGAATATAGGTGTCTATGTCCTGCCGTATCTCCCCACCATCCATCGTTGGAGATGATCCCCATGAACTCGGCTCCTCCTCTCACGAATCCTCCGAAGAAGTCACCATACAACCCTTCGTAACATATTGCAGGTCCAACCTTCACACCATTGTGTTCAAAGACATTAGCCTCCACGCCACGTCCAATTTGCCCTACGATACCTCCCAAGTCGACCACAAAGAAACTGAAGAGTTTAAATATCCATGTCGGGGTATTCTCTACTCCAATAACCAATTTAACTTTATGGTGTAGTTGGTAGCTATCCTCCCTCTGCGATGTTATTCCAATAGCGGAGTTGAAGACGTCGTAGTAGCCTCCACCCTTTGATCGACTCTTGCGAGCGGTTTCACTCTGCTCTCCCTCGTCATAGCTCATCATTGTGTTTGTGCCTGTAATGATTATCGCATGTGGCAGACGTGAGCGAAGGGTATCACGTAACTCATTGATAAACGACATCTTATCGAGTCGACTCTCCCAATAATAGTCGGGGATTGTGGTCTCGGGCATCAGCACAAACTCACTTTGCTCGGGGAGTTGCGAGATAAGATCTATGAGGTTGCGTCGCTGAGACTCTTTGTTTCCGTTAAATTTATTGTAGCAATCGACATTAGGCTGCACAACACTCACGAAAACACTCTCCTCTTGAGGCTCTTCGTATGTGAAAAATATAGTTAGCGAAACTATTATCGGCACAAAAACAACAAGTTTTGCAACAATCAATTTCGATATCTGACGACTCTGCCAAGCCTCAAAAATCATAATGTTTGAGAGTAATATCCAAAGTGTCCCACCAAACAGACCACAATACTCATACCACTGCACAACCCATATATCATTCGATAGACCATTGCCTAATAGCAGCCAAGGCCACGAAAAATCGCTTACCGTATATGCATGCTCAAGAGTTATCCATAGCGACACTAAAACCGTGTATGCCAGAGCTTTACTAGCTTTATTTGATACCGTATGAAACGTCATAAACGCTATCATCGTGAGTGTAGACGATGCCAATGTTGCTGCAATAGGACCTACAGGTGTTGAGTTCCCGATCCACATGACTGTCGACAAATTCCAACCAACACACATTAGTAGTACCCACCAAAATGTACTCCACCATCCTCGTTTAGAGAACTCCGCACGCGAGCTCAGCCACAACATCGGCACTAGTGCCACCAATAATGTTAAGCCATTACCACCTAACCATCCCGGTGCTAGGAGTGCAACAGATGCCGCAACAGCTAATAAATTTCTCCTCCACATATATTCTTATTCTTAGTGTGCAACTAACCAATTTCGACCTACACCACACTCGGCAAGTAATCTAACTTTAAGATCTGCGGCATGTTCCATCTCCTCGCTAACTACTCTGCGAACTTGACTCTCCTCATGGTCAATAATATCTACTACGACCTCATCGTGAACCTGCATAATCATCTTTGATTCAATATTTTCAGCTTTGAATCTACGCCAAATATTTATCATCGCAATCTTCATAATATCTGCCGCACTACCCTGAATAGGTGCATTTATAGCATTACGCTCTGCAACACCTCGAGCCACACTATTTCGTGAGTTTATATCTCGGAGGTATCGGCGACGACCAAAAAGTGTTGTGACATATCCGCTACTCTTAGCCTCCTCAATAGCACGATCCATATACTCCTTGACTGCAGGGTAGGATGCGAAGTACCCATCTATGATCTCCTTCGCCTCGGCACGTGGGATATCTAACCTTTGGCTCAGACCAAAAGCCGAGATACCATATATAATACCAAAATTGGCAGTTTTGGCTTTGCGTCTTTCATCTGCCGTAACCTCATCTATGCTCTTTTGGTACAACTTAGCTGCTGTTGCCGTGTGAATATCCTCGCCATTTGCAAACGCCTCAAGTAGAGATTCATCACCACTAAGGTGTGCCATGAGTCGAAGCTCCACTTGGCTGTAATCCGCCGACAACAACGAGTGACCCTCAGAGGAGGGTATAAATGCCTCTCTGATTGGACGTCCCAACTCATCACGAATCGGGATGTTTTGAAGATTCGGGTTTGTAGATGATAATCTTCCCGTAGCAGTAACAGCTTGATTATATGAGCTGTGTATATGACCTGTCACTGGATTAACAAGTTGTGGTAGAGCCTCAACATATGTCGAAAGAAGTTTTTTAACTCCTCGATACTCCAATATCATATCAACTATCGGATGTTTTTTGGCGAAGCTCTGCAAATATTCCTCATCCGTGCAATATTGTTTCGTCTTGGTGAGTTTCGGTTTCTCGGCAATTTGCATCTTTGCAAATAGAACCTCTCCTAACTGCTTAGGTGAATTGACATTTAGTGTCGCCTCTGCGGACTCACGGCGGATGTTGTCAATGAGAGTTATCATCCTGCCATTGAGCTCTTCACTGTAACGGGCAAGTGCTTGAGTATCGACCGTAACACCACACCACTCCATGTCGGCTAGCACCCTAATCATAGGCTCTTCAATGTCGAAATATAGCGAGTCAAGTGATTGTTCAACAATTTGAGGATATAATATCTCCTTGAGCTGTAGTGTGATATCTGCATCTTCAGCAGCATATTCGCACACCTTCTCAGCGGGTATCATATCCATTGTTAATTGTTTCGCTCCCTTGCCTATAAGAGTCTCTATTTCAATAGGTTTGTAGTTTAGTAACCTTATCGACATCGCATTCATATTGTGTCGAGCCTCTGCATCTAGCAGATAATCCAGCAACATCGTATCTATGAGTCGACCACGAACTTCGATCCCTACGGAGCGGAGTACCATGATATCGAACTTTATATTTTGTCCAATTTTATCAATACTCTCAGCCTCGAAAATTGGGCGCAAAATCTCAATATACTCACTCTTGAAGGGGATATATATCGCCTCGTGAGGCTTTGTAGATATCGAGATACCCACGATCTTGTCCGAAAAAAAATCAAATCCCGTAGTCTCAGTATCGAAACAAAACTCCTTAAGTGTCAAGATCTTGCTAACGACATCTCGTAGCTCATCTTCGCTATCCACCATACTATATTTATGAGGAGTAGTCTGCGCACTCTTTACCACTTCAATCTCCTCTTGTGCAAATAGTGATTGTGGCTGTTCTACCACCGTTAACTCTGGCGCCGCCGCCGCAAAGAGATCTCCTTGCCCCTCCAAATTAGCCCCCTTGCGCTTTTGTGGAGTCGAATTGCTCTCTTGCAGTATTGGGGTTGGAGCAGATGTTATTGGTGATATTCCGAAGTCCGACATAAGTGCTGTGAAATTCATCTCCGTAAATATCTCTCGTAGTGCCTCTTTGTTTGGTGCTGAGACTGTTAGTTGTTGCTCATCTAACTCAATAGGTGTATCTAGACATATTGTCGTCAAAGCTTTTGAAAGAGGTAGGAAATCAGCCGAAGCTGCAATTTTCTCTCCCTGCTTACCCTTGATTTGTCCCACATTTTCGAGTATATTCTCCACCGTGCCCCACTGTTGTACCAACTTACAAGCACTTTTCTCTCCTACACCAGGGACTCCCGGAATATTATCCGACGCATCTCCCCACAGTGCCAAAATATCTCGTATCAATGTAGGGTCATCAATACCATATTTCGCATGTATAGCATCACGATCAATAATCTCAATGGTGCTATCCTTCTGTTTATATATCTTGCAATTATCGCTTACCAGCTGTCCATAATCTTTGTCGGGAGTGACCATAAACACCTCATAACCAGCGTCTGTACCCATCTTCGATAGTGTGCCGATAACATCATCAGCCTCATATCCCATCACCTCTAGGATTGGGATATTCATCGCCTCGACAATTCTTTTGACGTATGGTACAGAGGCGATAATATCTTCGGGTGTTTCTGCTCTATTAGCTTTATACTCAGGGTATAACGTGCGTCTAAAACTTCCACCCGCAGGGTCGAATGCGACACCCAACAGGTCGGGATTTTCACGTTTCAGAATGTCTCTTAAAAATTTTGTGAATCCAAATACCACCGAGGTGTTGAACCCATCTCGGTTGCGCATGGGACGCCCCATAAAGGCGTAATAATATCTAAAGATCAATGCGTAGGCATCGATCAAAAAGAGGCGTTTCATATTTGTAAAATTATAGGTTATCCGCAGCGTACCACTCCGCAAAAGATGTTGCAGTTTCGTGTAGCTTCAGCGAGAAAAGTTCAACTCCCGAGGGGAGCTGACTCATGATAAGTTGCGCAAAATCGCAGAGCATATTTTCGCATGTTGGTTGATAATCGACCAGAATAATATTCGAAAAAACTCCTGTCATATTCTCCTTGACTTTTTGTGATTGAGGACTTCTACGCATCACAAACGCATGGTCTAGTTTTGACACAATCTGCTCATTTACAATCTTTTTAAGCTCTCCAAAATCCATCACCATGCCATATTTGGGGTGGTGTGCGTCTCCATTTGGCTCACCCATTATTG
>JAWXSU010000019.1:0-15625 GCA_044434245.1 Rikenellaceae bacterium
GCCCGACTAACTACATATCGGTTAGTCGGGCTCATTATATTAATGCTCTATTTAAAATCCCCAAGATGCGCCCACCGAGAATACATTTGCTACGGCACGATATTTACCACCGAAATCCTCAAATGTACTTGTGCGGTTGTATCCCGCAGGTGCGATATATGCGTATGCTAGGTCGATTGAGAAGTAACGGTTGCTTGCACATGGCATAATGCTCACACCACATGTGTAACCCAACTTATTCATCGAAGGGGTCTCCGGAGAGAAGTACTCATCTTGTACTGGACTCTCGTCGTAGTAGAATCCTGCACGTGCTGTAAGCCACTCCAAAGCCTCGTATTGACCACCGATACGGTAGATCATTGTGTTGTCATAATCTTTATCTGTAGAAACAGTCATGATAGAGTAATCAAACTCAAGAGTTTTATACGCACTCCAACCTACACGTTGAATCTCAAGAGAGATATTCCACTTATCTGTTGGACGGAATGTTGCACCCACACTAAGAGTTGATGGCATAGGTAACTCAGCAGAGAATGAGTTGCTCTCCATAGCTGAGTAGTTAGCCTCAGCTGTACTATCATCGAAATCTAGCTCCGTTTTACCCTTACTAACAGCCATTTTCATCTCTGAGCGATATGATGCTCCGATGCTCCACTTCTCGTTGATATCATACATCGCACCGATGTTATAACCAACCGACATATCTGCATCTCCCGACAAAGTTGCATTACATGCCCCTATTGTAGCTACCATGTCCTGTGATTGTAGTGATTTCGTCAACTCGAATGAGCCCCATGAAATCATAAGACCAGCACCAACAGATAGTTTGCCATCCAACATCTTGTACGACACAGTAGGTTGGATATTGTATGATTGCAAAGAGATGCTCTGCACTTGATCCATACCTGCCCAGTTCTCTCCCCAATTCATTGACGAGCCAAATGGAACATTGAATACCAAACCTACAGCGAGGTTATCATTGACTTTGTAGTTTGCATTGAGATATAGAGGAGTTGATAGTTTATTATCCGACTCTTGGCTCTCTGCGCCATCACTCCATGTCGCTACAGCGTTGATGCCTGTTACTCCACCTGCGATGGTGAATTTCTGATCCTGATAAGCTGCTGCTGCGGGGTTGAACCATACTGACTCAGAGTTTAACTTTTGAGATACTCCTGTGTGAGCCATACCTAACTGTTTTGCACTTAGGGTGTTTACTTGATAACCCTCAGCTGAAGCTGATGTTACGACTGCTGCCGCAAGGGTCAAAAGGATAAATTTCTTCATAATTTATTTTTAACGTTTGTATAGGATGTTTCATCGCTAATCGTGCAACCTGCACTTTGTGACAATAAAACGGCACAAAAGTATAGAAAAAAAATGAAACTACCAAATATTTTAGCAATAAATTATTCTAAACGCCTTTTTTTTTGGAAGTAAATAGTGTAAAAACGAACGAGTTGAATCAATATTATTTGATCCAACTCGTTCGTTTTATACCCTATAAAAATGGGAGGATTACATTCCTAAATTGCTCTTTACAAGAGGTGCAATATCTGTAACCGTAGATTGGTTAACATATGCTAGTGCACCTGCTGACTCATCATAAACAACATCGTATCCACCCTCTGAAGCAACTTTGCTTACCGCCTCACGAGCCTTGTTGATGATAGGTGCTAACAACTCATTTTGCTTAGCTTGAATCTCCTGCATTGCACTCTGCTCAAATTGCTCCATGCGTGTTTGAAGATCTTGTAACTCCTTCTCTTTGAGGTCACGTACAGATGCTGTATATGTATTCATGTTCTTTTGATAATCCGCAACTTTAGTATTGAACTCAACCTGCATCGTTTCGAAATTATCCGACAAATCTTTGCGGAAAGCCTCAAGGTTTGTCTGCATGGTTTGTGTTTCAGGCATCGCCATTACAACCTCTTGAACGTTGATACGTCCCATTTTTTGTGCAAATGTCGTCGATACAGACATTGCCATGGCAACAACTGCGGCTGCCGTGATTAATTTTTTCATAAATTTATTTTAATTGTTTCTATTTTTTGAGTAGCATGATAATCTCCTTCGTGCGATCAATATAGTCGTTGCGATAGATTATAGATGATGTTGTCGCCTCGTCCAATACCAAATCAAATCCATTAGCTTTGGCATAGCTCTCGATTGTGTCAAACGCCTTGGTTTGAATCGGTGAGAGCATCTCTAGCCTCTTTTGCATAAGCTGTCCATTTGCCGCAAAGATCGACTCTTGGTACTCTACAGCATCCGCTTCGAGTTGGGTGATCTTCGCCTCGTAGACCTTTCTTTCGGTGGTGTTTAGAGAGCTTTGACGCTGCATATAACTATTGTATAGAGCCTCAACTTCGTCAAATTTTTTATCGACATTTGCTTGGTATCCCTCAGCGAGAGTTTCGATATTGTCGAGTGCTTGTGTATACTCAGACATTGAATCGAAGATTTTTTTGCTGTTGACAACCATGTAGTTTTGTGCCGAAAGAGTCGAGACTGTCACCATCGTTGCGATGATAAGGAGTGTAATTTTTTTCATTTTAATTTCCCTTAAAAAGTTAATAATACGATTTAGGTTCCTCACTTAAAATTGTTGTCCTATAACGAAGTGGAATTGTGATCCACTCTTAGTAGTCGTTGAACTTGGCGCATCAAATCCATATCCCCAGTCGAGACCCAACGTTCCGACGATTGGGAGATAGACTCGCACACCTACACCAGCTGAGCGTTTAACATTGAATGGCGAGAAATATTTCCACGATTGAAAACCATTACCTGCCTCCAAAAATCCAAGTACATAGATTTGTGACGAAGGTTGCAAGATAACGGGATATCTAAGCTCCATGCAATATTTGTTGTAGCCAATAGAGTAGTCCGATCCATAAGGGTCAAGTGCACCATCCTCGTAACCACGAATAGATATGATGTCGACTCCATATGAGCTATATCCCGACATTCCATCACCTCCAACCTCAAAGCGTTCGAAAGGTGAAACTTTGTCTGAGTTGTAACATCCCAAATATCCCATCTCTGCACTCATCTTAAGTACAAGGTTTGAGTTGCGAAGGAATCCTTGATACCACTCCGCCTTGAATTGCCATTTATGGAACTCAATGAATTTGTATCTTTCGTCATCCTCCAGAACGTAATTTCCATCGCTATCCTCTGCGCTGTAATCTTTGCCATCAAACAATGAGTATGGGGGCGTGATTTGTAGTGATGCGCTAAAACTTGTACCACGGCGAGGGTATGTTGGTTGGTCAACAGAACTTCTGCTGAGTACAACTGTTGCCGAAAGCAAGTTCGCAGCTCCATCTGTCATAAGGAAGCCACTCCAATCATCCAACATATATCGTTGATATGCTAACTCTCCATAAAGTGTAAAGTATGGATCTGGGAATGTCAAACGTTTTCCCAAACCAACAGACAATCCAAGCGTTCTGAAGTATTGTGTACTCTCCTCCCATGCATAATATGCATCGTTTTGGTCAGAGTAGAATGCCGAGAATGAGAATGAGTTTGGTTTGCGTCCTCCCAACCAAGGATCCGTGAAGCTCATCGAGAATGATTTGTAGTATGTACCATTCGTCTGAGCCGAAAGTGCTAATCTTTGGTTTTGCCCCATTGGGTATGGTGACCATCTTCCGCCATTGAGCATATTTCTAATCGATAGGTTATTGAGTGTGATACCTACCGACGCAACAAATGTACCAGATCCCCAACCTCCAGAGACATTAAATTGGTCACTCGCCTGCTCTTCCAAAGGCCACCCTATATCTACCAACTCATTTGTTACGGGTTGAATATCGGGCATTATAGATTCGGGATTAAAGTGCCCTATTGTACCAAGAGTTTGGATTGTCTGCATAAGCAGCGAGCGGTTGTACAACTCACCCGGACGTGTGTACAACTCTCGGCGGATGATCTCGTCATCGACACGTTCGTTGCCTGATATAGTTACATTATTGATAGTGAAAGGGTTTCCTTCGAATATCTTCAGCTCTAAATCTATAGAGTCACGACCAATGATAACCTCTGCAGGGTCTATTTGCGACATCAAGTAACCCTCGTTTTGGTAGAGTGTGAGGATCGACATATCGTTAGGATTAGCCTCTTTACCCATTCCGAGTCGCTTGTACATACTCGACTTGTCGTAGGTGTCACCCTTTTCGACACCGAAGATTCTCTCTAGATGTTCAGTCTCATATTTTGAGTTTCCGACCCACGAGACGTTGCGAATGTAATATTTGTTACCCTCCGATACATTAACCTTGATACCCATACGGTTATCATTTATATTATATATGGAGTCACTGACAACCGTCGCATTACGATATCCACGAGAATTGTAGAAATCCACCAACTCCACAAGGTCTGCTTTATAATCACTCTCATTAAATTTAGAACTTTTGAAAAGGTTGAAGATATGGTTGTCACGAGTCTTTTTGAATGCACGTTCAAGTCTTTTGTCGTCAAATGCTTCATTCCCTTCAAATACAATCTCTTCGATCTTTACCTTGCTTTTGGTGTCGACAACAAATGTTACGTTAACCATCTGAGAGCGATAAGGGTCTGTCTCTATGCGAGTTGTAACCTCTGTGTTGAGGTATCCCTTTTCTGCGAAGAATTTTTTGATCTGGATTTTACTCTTTTCGAGAGTGAAGTCCGAAAGTTCGCTATTGCGGCGCAACTTCATATCTTTTATGAGTGTTGTACGTTGCGATTTTTTAACCCCCTCAATATCCCAGTTAAAAACTCGTGGACTTTCGGTGAGATAGATATCAATTTCGATGTCGTCACCATCGATAACTCCACCCATCTTAACATCCGAAAAACGGCGTTGCGCCCATAGATTTTCGATTGCCGAAGATGAAAAACTTCCCGGGAGGCTTATGGAATCTCCAACTACAACACCTGCAGCGATGGCTATGATTTGTGCATTGTTCTCTACGCCATGGACTCTAACGTCACGTATATGATACCTTTTAGGCTCCGCTGAGTTTAGAATTGGAGCATCTGCATAAAGATCGACACTATCAACCTTTTGGGTTGCATCTTCTGTTGTGTTGCTCTGTTGAGCAGCGAGTTCTCCAGATGCGACGACCATCGCCACGAGGAGTAACCATATATGTTTTAAACGACTCATCAAAATAAATTTCTTCAAAAAATTGTGCTCCCTTTATCTAAAGTTTGCCATATCTACGTTCACGCAAGTTATACTCTTCGATAGCTGCATCAAAATGTTCCAGATCAAAATCTGGCCACAGCACACTCGGAAAGTAAAACTCCGCATAGGATGCTTGCCACAACAAAAAATTACTTAGGCGGCACTCTCCACTTGTTCTAATTATAAGGTCTGGATCGGGCATGTTGCATGTATCCAACTCTTTAGAGATCATCTCCTCCGTCACATCTTCGGGTGCAATCTCTTTTGTTTCGACTCTTTTGGCGATATTTGTAACAGCTCTACGGATCTCATCTCGTGACGAGTAGTTCAGTGCGAGGATCAAATTAAGCCTCTTGCCTGCTGACGTTTGACCTTCGATATGCGCAATAGAATCTTGTACTTTGGTAGAGAAACGAGATTTATCTCCGATTATTGTTACTTTCACACCCTCTTTTTTCAAATCTGGAGTCTCATTTGCGATGCTATGGCACATAAGTTCCATCAGTGCATCGACCTCCTCGGTTGGACGTCCCCAATTCTCGGTCGAAAAAGCGTAGAGTGTCAAATACTCTACACCTCTCGATATTGCGCCACGAATAGCACGACGCACAGACTCGACACCACGAATATGCCCCTCGACACGCTCCTTACCTTGAAGTTGTGCCCAGCGACCATTACCATCCATGATGATGGCTATATGTTGTGGAATTTTTTTATTTTCGCTCATGAGTGGCAAATGTACTAATTATCCTTGGGATTTACCAAACTTTTACCCATTATTTAGTTACTATTATATATAAATGCGCCATTCTATAGATATTCGATGCTCCTTACTCTCGAATATCTACACCCCACATCATCTTATCTCGTAGTGTTTCATAGAACGATGTTTTTTGCGGAAGAGCCAAATAGAAACCATTTTCGCTGCGTGAGAGTGTAACTTTTGCCCCTTGACCTATTGGGAATGTGTGGCTGTCGATGGAGATAAATGCATCGCCCTCGCGCATTCTGATTGTCATATCTATACGGTTACGATCGGGCACAACAAGTGGACGCATCGTGAGGTTGTGTGGCGCAAGAGGCGATATCACCCAACACGCACAACCCGGTGCGACGACTGGTCCTCCCGCACTGAGCGAATAGGCGGTAGAGCCTGTGGGTGTCGATACGATAACGCCATCGCCATAATATGTCGAAACCAACTCCCCCTCCACATATGTATCTACCGATATCATCGATGCACCCTGTCGTTGTACCGAAAATTCATTAGCTGCAAAGAGACTTTTTCCGTCGTTGAAATCACCGTTAACTTGAAGTAACTGTCTGCGCTCTGTGCGTAATGTGTTCTCATTTATGGCATCAAAAAGCTCCTCTATACCACTTCTTGACACACTTGTCAGAAACCCTAAACGTCCGGAGTTTATCCCCGCAACAACTATAGCTCGTCCTTCGAGACGCTGCACACCTTCGAGAAGTGTGCCATCCCCTCCATAGCATATCATCATCGAGCCAGAGGGTTGTTTACCAACGCTTTGACCATATATCTGTTCGGGGGGGACACTTACCCCCACAAGCTCTTTAAGGGTTGGTGCGAACTCTTCGTTGACACAGTAATCGTAGCCCCTCTTCTCGATTAGTGAGAGGATTAAACGCAAGTCGTCAGCTGAGTGTGCGACACGTGGACGAGAAAAAAGTATTATTTTCATCGAATATCCCTTTTTTTTAGTAACTTTACGACGCAAATATAATAAATAATTATGACTAATTTAAGTGTAAATATCAATAAGATTGCCGTAGTGCGCAATTCTCGTGGCGGAAATATGCCAAATGTAACTAAAGCAGCTCTCGATATCGAGGGTTTTGGAGCGTATGGAATCACCGTGCATCCTCGTCCTGATGGTCGCCATATTCGTTATTCGGATGTGTATGAGCTCAAAGATGTGCTGTCGACGGAGCTTAATATCGAAGGAAATCCGGTTGAGAGTTTTGTCAATATGGTGTTGGAGGTTGTACCAGCACAGGTTACTTTGGTGCCCGACGCTGAGGATGCTATAACATCAAATGCGGGATGGGATACTATCCGCCACCGTCAATTTTTGGTGGATGTAATCGCTAAGTTCCAGGCGAAGGGGATACGTACTTCGATCTTTGTAGATCCTGTAATCGAGATGGTCGAGGGGGCGAAGGCGTGCGGAGCAGATCGTGTAGAGTTCTACACTGAGGCTTACGCAAGTGGCTACGCAACAGATCGTGAGGCGGCAGTTAAGTCATATCGTGAGGCAGCAGAAGTGGCACACAAATTGGGTCTAGGCATTAATGCAGGGCATGATCTAAGTCTCGAAAACTTAAAGTTCTTTGTGGAGCAAATACCTCAAACTGACGAGGTGTCGATAGGTCATGCACTCGTGTGTGACGCTCTATATATGGGGCTGGAAAATACCGTAGCACTCTATCTTCGTGAGTTGCAAACAAAGTAGTAGAGCAAAATGATATTGAAAGATAATCGAGAGCATCTGAGTCTGCCGATCTTCGGTCGCATAGGTCGCATAGCCGACGATATGGGAGTTGATGCCTATGTCGTGGGGGGATATGTGCGAGATTTTTATTTGGGGCGTCCCTGCACCGATATAGATGTTGTGGTGATTGGTAGCGGTGTCGAGTTGGCGGAGGCTTTGGGGCGTGAGTTGCATACCAATGTGTCGATTTTCAAGAGGTTTGGTACTGCAATGTTGCGTGCCGATGGTCTGGAGGTTGAGTTCGTGGGGGCTCGTAAGGAGTCATACACACCAGATTCTCGAAAGCCAAGTGTCGAGAGTGGAACGCTCGATGATGACCAACGACGTCGAGATTTCACAATCAATGCCATGGCGTGGAGCCTTAACTCAGCAACATTTGGCGAGTTGGTAGATCCATTCGAGGGGGTGTTCGATATGGAGGATTGCATCATCAAAACGCCATGCGACCCCGACATTACATTCTCGGATGATCCTCTGAGGATGATGAGGGCGGTGAGATTCGCCACACAGTTGGGCTTCGAGATCGAAGATGAGACTTTTGAAGCAATACGACGTAACCGCTCTCGTATAGAGATTGTATCACAGGAGCGTATTATCACCGAACTCAACAAAATAGTACTCTCGCCACTCCCCTCAATGGGTTTTCAACTTCTGGAGGTTTCGGGACTTTTGGGGTTGATATTCCCCGAGATGCATCGCCTAGTGGGTGTCGAGAAGGTGGGAAAACATGCCCATAAAGATAATTTCAAACATACGCTAACGGTGCTCGACAATGTGGCGAAGAGGAGTGACGATCTATGGTTACGATGGGCAGCTATTGTGCACGATATAGCCAAACCTGCCACCAAAGCGTATGATGCTCGTGTGGGATGGACATTTCATGGACACGAAGTTCTGGGATCGAAGTGGATACCTAAGATCTTTCGTCGACTGAAACTTCCTTTAGGGGAGCAGATGAAGTTTGTGCAGAAATTGGTGTTTCTGCATCTTCGTCCAATTTCACTCACCGAAGAGATTGTAACAGATTCAGCCGTAAGGCGACTGCTCTTTGAGGCGGGTGACGATGTGGAGGCTTTGATGACACTCTGCGAAGCAGATATCACATCGGGTATAGATTCCAAAGTAAAGCGATATATGGCAAACTTCGAGAAGGTGCGAGCTAAGATGATAGATCTCGAAGAGAGGGATAGAGTACGAAATTTTCAACCTCCAATTTCGGGGGATCTGATAATGTCGACATACAACATCGCACCCTGTTCGATGATTGGAGAGATCAAGGAGGTGATAAAAAATGCGATTCTCGATGGTGATATTCCTAACGATTATGATGCTGCTTATGCTCTAATGGAGAGGTTGGCGGCAGATAGGGGGCTTACAAAATAGAGACCGAATATGATAACCCTCGAAGAGCTACAAATATTAAAACTCGACTCTACAAAGGAGTCTATAGAGCGCAATATTGATCGTACACCGACAGATATTGCACTCGATAAAAGGGTGGAATATAGTGCCCTCGTAGCGTCACAAGTTAAGTATCTACAGCGAGCTAAGAGTAAGTTGCCCAGCTATTTTGCAGCACGATGCATAATACCTTCTCTCGCCTTTGAACAGTCATCTAGCGAGGCTACGGCAGCTCTAAAATCAATATCGGGGGAGTCGTTGCTGGAGCTCACATGTGGCTTGGGAGTTGATATTTTTTATCTGTCTAAGAGGTTTTCGAGAGTTGTGACAATAGAGCTGAATGAAGTTTTGGCACAAGTCGCACGGGAGAATTTTAAACGACTCGGTGTCACAAATATAGAGGTGGTGAACTCCTCGGCAGAGAGGTATATTGAGGAGTGTGTAGCGAGTTTCGATTGGGTATATGCCGATCCTGACAGACGCAGTGACGAGGGGCGAAAATTGGTTAGATTGGAGGATTGTACACCTAATATGATAGCTCTGAAACCGAAACTAGAGACGATTTGTCGTGTTGGATGTGCTGTGAAGTGTTCTCCGATGTTTGATGTCGATGAGGCGTTAAGATTGTACAAAGGGGCAGATGTTGAGGTTGTATCGTCGCATGACGAGTGTAAGGAGGTGGTGATTATTTCACGCAAAGAAAGTTCGAAGTCTCATATTGTAGTGACCACAACAAGGGATGAGAGTGCCTCATTTGCAGACGAGGAGATTGATAATTCATGCTCCTTAAAACCCTTTGATGAGACGATATACCGATGGCTTATACTTCCCGATGTTGCACTTCAAAAGAGTCGTACTGTAGCCCATGCATTAAGAGGTGAGGCGGAGGTTTGGAGCAACAATGGCTTTGGGTTTTCGCAGCAGCGACCCTCGTCGAGGTGGGGGCGAGTTTTCGAGATCGAGGAGATTATTGATTTTCAACCCAAAGTTTTAAATAAAAGAGTTGCAAAAAGAGGGGTTGAGATTTTGAAAAGGGATTTCCAAATTCCCCAATCTCAAATCTCAAAACAGCTAAAATATAGAGCTGGAGCGGAGGTGCTTATAGCACTCACAACAATAGATGGCAGGAACTTAGCGATATTTCTGAGACGATGAAAAGAGTTGTAATTATAGGTAGCGGAGGTGTAGCGGAGGCGTTGGCTTTGGGGATTCAAAGAGATGGATCTTTGGAGTTGGTGCAGGTGTGGGGGCGCAATGAGGAGCGTGTTGCTTATATTTCGAAGATGTGTGGTGTTGCGGTGACATCGCAAATCGCACGTGGGGACGTATATATAGTATCGGTTAGCGACCGTGCTATTTCGGATGTCACCGCAGGGATTGAGTTTCCCGCAGATGCAGTGGTTGTTCATACGGCAGGGAGTGTCGAAATGAGTAAAATATCACATCATCGTAAAGGTGTTTTGTATCCGTTGCAGAGTTTTACCCCAGGGCGAAGGGTTGATTTGAGAGAGGTGCCATTTTTCGTGGAGGGGTGTTGTGAGGAGGTGACAGCCCAAATAGAGGAGGTGGCAAAATATTTGTCGCCAAGTGTTATGAGGATGGATTCGAATGGTCGAAAGAGATTGCACCTATGTGGAGTCTTTGCGAGTAACTTCTCGAATGCGATGTATGCTGTGTCGGCAAAAATTGCACAGGAGTCGAATATACCATTTGAGTTTTTAAAACCCTTAATCGAGGAGAGTTGTCGCAAGGCGATGATGGTGGAAGATCCTCGTATGGCGCAGACTGGACCTGCGGTGAGAGGTGACAAATCGACACAAAATGAACACCTCAAGATGTTAGCTCACGACGAAACGTTAAAAGAAATATATAAAATAATTAGCTTACAGATATGGGAAACTTCAAAGAAGATGTAGCACGTTGCGAGGCGTTGATTCTCGACGTGGATGGCGTGATGACCGATGGGGGAATTATGCCCCTAACCAATGGTGATTTTAATCGCACATACAACGCAAAGGATGGTTATGCTATAGCGTACTCTATTCAAATGGGGCTTAAGGTGTGTGTCATCTCGGGCGGAAGAGGGGAGAACCTCCGCTATAGATTAGAGATGCTTGGAATTAAACACATATATATAGATTGCATGGATAAGATAGCTGCCATCAACGACTTCCTCTCAAAGGAGAGTGTGGCTCCCGAAAATGCAATGTATATGGGGGATGACATCCCAGATTTAGAGTGTATGCGTCTTGTGGGAATTCCTACAGCACCCGCCGATGCTGTGATGGAGGTGATTGAGGCTGCAAGATATGTTTCGGAGTATGCCGGAGGACGAGGCTGTGTGAGAGATGTGATAGAGCAGATCATGCGAGCTAGGGGGCAATGGGCTGTGCATACAAATGGTGTGACGAGTGGAAATATTACAAAAGTGGCTTCGAGGTAGAGTTAAATTTTTTAATATGAAAAAACTACTAACTACCACCGCAACTTTGACCATAGCTGCTACACTTTCGGCGGCTAATGTGTCAAAACCAAACATTGTTATTATATATGCCGATGACCTAGGCTTTGGTGATGTGTCGTGCTACAATCCACGTAGCAAAATCATCACTCCAAATATTGATGCTCTTGCTCAAAATGGTGTGCGATTTACTGATGCTCACCCATCAAGTTCTATATCGAGCCCTAGTAGATATGGACTCTTGACGGGGCAATACTCATGGCGCACAGATGTAAAACGAGGGAATCCAGAGCCGGGAGAGGAGCTGTGGATATCGACGGATCGTCTCACTATCGCCTCACTTTTAGATGGTGTGGGGTACAATACTGCGGCTATAGGAAAGTGGGGATTGGGTGCTAACTATAGCGAGGCAGCACGTTCCAGCAGAGAGGGTATCGCTTTTGATCCGGAGTCGATAGATTATTCAAAACCGATACCTGCGGCAAATGCTATAGGTTTTGATTATGAGGCGATTCACCATTGGTATGGACGAGAGCCCTACAAAAAGAGATATGCATGCCATAGTGTCGAAGGGTCGGCGGAGATGACAGATGGTGCACGTTGGTACTTCGAGAATGGAATGAGCCAAGGGGGAGATCCCGACTTTGCGAAGTTCGACATGGAGGAGGCGCAGATGTACTACATACACAAAACGGTGGAGTATATCAAGGCGGCTGGAGGAGAGGGTGAAAATCCAAACTTCAACATCGAAAAGGATGCCCCATTCTTTGTATATTATGCTCCACATATTCCGCACTATCCTCATGTGCCTGCAAAGCAATTCCAAGGTACGAGCGAGGTCGGATTGTACGGAGATTTTATTTTGCAGCTGGATTGGGCTGTAGGTCAGATTGTTGAGGCATTGGAGGGGATCGGGCAGCTAGATAATACAATCATAATGTTTGGCTCCGATAATGGTCCCGAGCGTCAAGTGTTTGGCTATATAGAGGAGTATGGTCATGAGTCGATGATGGATTTCAGAGGTGTAAAACGAGACATCTATCAAGGTGGACACACAACGCCATTTATCGTAACATATCCGCAATCGAAGAGTAAGGGTACGGTGAGTGACCGCCTAATATCATTGACCGATATATTTGCTACCATCGCAGATATTGTTGATGTTAGCTACGACAGTAAGAGATTTGCGGAGGATAGTTACAGCTTTGCCGATGAGATATTGGAGGGATCGAAGGTCGAGAATCGTCGTGAGATGGCTATTCACCATAGTGCCAATGGAAATCTTGCTCTTCGCTCGGGAGATTGGGTGTTTATAAATGCTCAGCAGGGTAATGATACTGGTGAACCTGAGTGGTTTAGAGAGAGAATCGGCGGTGCTAAGAATCTCGGTACACCCTGCGAACTTTTTAATCTCAAAACAGATCCAAAGCAGACGACAAACCTTATTAATGACTATCCAGAGAAGGGTGCAGAACTTCAACGAGAGTTGTTGAGATATATCTTCGAGGGGCGAAGTCTATTTTAAGTAGGGTAAAATAATTATTGGTGTATTTTTAAGAGTGCTATTGGAGATGAGATTTTTTGCTATTGAATTGAAAATATAGTGGTTCTACATTGAGATTTAATAGTGAAAAATATTGCTACAAGAGTGCTATTAAAAATATGGCAATAATTGTTTTACACTACTTAAGAATCTGTTTAAGTTTTTCTCACTTAAATTACTAAGGATCTTTCACTTAGCTTTTGAATTTTGCTATCTTGCAAATAGCCCGCTATTAGCTGCAATACCAAAATCCAAAATCAAAGCAAAATAGCGCATAGCATTTTTAAGCAGAAATACTTAAACAGTTTCTAAGAATCTGTGCGTTTGGTGAAAAATTTGGTTTAAAAGTACCAAATACAAAAAAAAGTATTACCTTTGCTCTGCGTTTGCTTTGATAATGGAGACAAACGCAGAGTATTAATCAAAACAAGACCCGATGGACGATGGCTATCATACCAAAAATCGCAGCTGTGTCGTATCTCAATACGATACCGTTCATCTACGGTATCGAGCATGAGGGTAACTTCTCAGCGGAGCTACTGCTCACACCACCAAATGAGTGTACACAAAATTACCTTGACGGAGTTGTAGATATTGCACTGCTCCCTTCGGTCGTTGTGCCTACACTTAAAGATGCAGAGGTAATAACAGATTTCTGTATTGGAGCGGAGGCGGAGGTTCGTACCGTGGTTATCGTATGCGACGACCCTATTGAGGATATTACAACAATATACCTCGACCCACATTCCCAAACTTCTGTGCAACTTGCTGGGTACATAACTCAAAATTATTGGCATATAACGCCCGAGTGGAGAGTATTGGATGACTATTCTCGTGTGAAAAATGTTGAGGATGGCGAGGCGTTTCTTCTTATTGGAGATAAGGTTTTTGAGCACGAGGGGGAGTTTGAATACTCCTACGATCTGAGTGAAATATGGCGAGATGCCACGGGACTGCCCTTCGCATTTGCGGTGTGGGTGGCTCGTAAAGGTACACCTATAGAGACCATCGATGCTCTAAATCATGCCCTAGAGTTTGGTGTGGAGCATATCTATGAAGCGATATTAGAGTATCGTGCGGATGGCTCGGAGGTGGAGTCATATGAATATCTTACTCGCAATATTGATTTTCTGTTGGATGGAGCGAAACGCCAAGCATTGAAGAAGTTTTGGTCTTCAGCCATCAGAATCGAACCTAAACGTAATCCGGGCTAACTCTCTGTAATCCCTTTGAGCCTCCCATAAGGCTACTGGCACCTATATCATGGTGCGACAATCAAAGTAAGAATACAAAAGAGAGTAAAGTTATGATTACACTATATCTCAAACAATACAATAAAATCATCCGCAACGCAGATCCTAAACTCTTCGACGAGTTGGGATATGACGATATTTTGTGGATAGATCTGCTTTCGCCTTCATTAAAGGAGCAGAAAGCTGTAGAGAATTTCATGGAGGTGAGCCTACAAACTCGTCAACAAATCGAGGAGATCGAGATGTCGTCGAGATACTCCGAGACGGAGAACTCTATAGTCGCTAACTCCAACTTTTTTAACTCCTCGGGTGAGACGTTTAATGTTGAACCTGTGTCGTTTATCGTCTCCAATGAGGGAGTATTGGTGTCGATGCGTAACACGGAGTTTCGAACATTCAAGGAGGCGGAGAAACGTCTTCAAATGAACTATCGTAACTACGCTACAGGTTACCATATCTTGATCTCAATTCTGGAGGTGAGAATCGATTTCGATGCCGATCTTGTAGAGCATACTGCAAAGTTGGTGGCAAATCTAAGTCGCGATATTGCTTCGGAGGATCAGATCGATAAAACTATCGTACGTCGAATAAATACTCTGCAAGAGAATACTATGTTGCTGCGTGAGAACATCTTTGATCGCCAACGTTTGCTTTCGAGCATTCACCGTTCCGAGAGATTTCCACACGATATTTATCCTCGATTGCAACTTATGATAAAGGATGTGGGGTCGCTAATTAACCATGCCGACTTCTCGTTCCAGAGGCTGGACTACATTCAAGATTCCGCATTGGGACTTATCAATATTGAGCAAAATGAGATAGTGAAGATCTTCTCTGTGGCTGCGGTGATCTTTATGCCGGCAACCCTAATTGCGAGTGTATATGGTATGAACTTTAGCGCAATGCCCGAACTTCAGTGGAGCTACACAATGGAGAGTGGGACGGTAGTTCCTGTGGGGTATATATTTGCAGTGTTCTTGATGATCTTCTGTTCGGGACTTACGATCCTAATTTTTAGATTCAAAAAGTGGTTGTAGGAGGTCGAAGTAATAATGCTAAAATGAAAAATGGAATTATCCAACTTAAGGATAAGTAGTGTAAAACAATTATTGCCATATTTTTAAAAGCACTCTTGAAGCGATATTTTTCACTATTAAATTTCAGTATAGAACCACTATATTTTCAATTGGCAATGTGGTCAAAAATGGTTGGTGAAACCGTTGTAACATGTTGACATTCACAAAGATTTATTACCTTAATTGAAAC
>JAWXSU010000020.1:0-15566 GCA_044434245.1 Rikenellaceae bacterium
GTTCTACATTGAGATTTAATAGTTAAAAATATCGCTCCAAGAGTGCTATTAAAAATATGGCAATAATTGTTTTTCACTACTTATTCGCAGATTCTTATTTTCTCAGCCGATGAAAATGATCGACAGGACCATGACCACCCCCGATAGAGTAATCAGCACCTGAGATTATTGCGAGTCGAATATACTCTTTTGCTGCAATAACTGCATCTGTTGGCGACATACCTAGCGCAAGGCATGTTGCCACGGCCGAAGATAGTGTACATCCAGTGCCATGAGTATTTGGAGTAGAGGATCTTTGCGAAGACAGCTGTGTCGTTGTTGACTCTTCTGCATTGTAAAAAATATCGGTTAGAGTCTGCTCAGTGAGATGTCCCGCTTTGAGCAGTACCGAACATGTTTTGTTGGGTGAGAGTCGCTGCGCAAGCTCTTCGAGTTGATCTTGATGGTTGATTTGTGTGGATAGAAGTATCTCCGCCTCTGGGATATTTGGCGTTATGATACGTGCACGAGGGAGGAGTTCATCTCGCAACAACTCTACGGCACTATCCTCTATGAGCCTGTGTCCCGAAGTTGAGACCATCACCGGGTCGACGACAATATTCTCTATTTTGTAGTGATCCAACCTCTCGATTATCATTGCAACAACCTCTGCGGAGTGCAACATTCCAATCTTAACTGCATCTGCACCAATGTCTTCGAGGACTGCATCAATCTGCCCACGAATGACATCTATAGGTATAGGGTGCACTCCACTCACCCCCAAAGTATTTTGAACTGTGACAGCTGTTATAGCGGATGCAGCATACCCCCCCAGAGCCGATATGGTTTTGATGTCGGCTTGAATTCCCGCACCTCCTCCAGAGTCGCTACCTGCGATTGTTAGAACTCGATTATATCTCTTCATAATATTAGTGTAGTTTGTTGTGTGTATAAAAAAAAGTCCGATGAATCTATCACCGAACTTTAGTACCCTCGAGCAGAATCGAACTGCTATCTACGGTTTAGGAAACCGCTATTCTATCCGTTGAACTACGAAGGCATACCTACCCACATGGGGTGTTAGCGGTGCAAATATAACGTTTTTTTTGACATTATCAAAGAAATATCTATCTCAACATCTTATCAATTAATGCTTGAGGTTGGGGCTCATGACCTCTGAATCGTACATATAGCTCCATGGGATCCTCTTGCCCTCCACGAGAGAGAATGTTATCTTTGAAACTTTTAGCTGTTTGGACATCAAAAATACCATTACTTTCGAAGAGCGCAAAAGCATCAGCCTCCAACACCTCTGCCCATTTGTAGCTATAGTATCCCGCGGCATATCCACCATTGAAAATATGACTAAATGACGGAGAGAAACAAGCACCTTCGACAACGGGTAGAATCTGCGTTGGGGTTATTGCCTCAACCTCAAACGCCTCAACCTCACTCTCGTATGGTTGAGTTATACTATGCCAAGCCATATCCAAAAGACCAAATTGCAGTTGGCGAACGTGTGCGTAGAATACATTATAATTCGCAGCACGTTCGATTTTCTCGACCAACTCCGATGGAATCTTCTCCGAAGTTTGGTAGTGCAGTGCCCACATATCCAAAAACTCCTTTTGTGTTGCCCAATTTTCAAGAAGTTGAGATGGTAGCTCCACGAAGTCTCGATACACATTCGTACCATTTAACGATGCGTACTCTCCCTCGCCAATTATACCATGCAGCGCATGACCAAATTCGTGTAGAAATGTCTCAAACTCCGAGAATGTCAGTAACGAAGGGCGTGAAGATGTAGGTTTTGTGAAGTTCATAACAAGTGTAACCAAAGGTCGTACCTCATCTTTGCCACTTCCAGAGGCAGATCTAAACTCCGTCATCCAAGCCCCAGCACTTTTTGTTGATCTAGGGAAGAAATCTAGGTATAGCAGAGCCATAAATTTCCCGGTATTGTCGTGCACCTCAAAAGCCTCAACATCGGGATGATAGATATCAACTCTATCTGTGGGGGTGAATTTCAAGCCATATAACCTCTCAGCAAGCAAAAATATACCCTCTCGTACGCTATTAAGCTGCAAGTATGGTTTCACCTCTTCGTCACTTAGTGCGAACTCTGCATTTTTGTATTTCTCGGCGTAATATGCAAAGTCCCATGCTGCAAATTCACCCTCGAAACCACTATTTTTCGCAAACTCCACAACTCGTGCATAATCTTCACGACCGAGCTCTATACTCTTTTCAAGCAACTCATCCATAAACGATTTAACCTTTGAGGCACTCTTCGCCATGCGGTTTTCAAGAGCATAATCAGCATAGGTAGCGTGACCTAAAAGGTTTGCTATTTTTAGACGCAACTCTGTGATCCTCTTTATCTTGGAGGTATTATCCCACTCTCCACCTAGTGATCGTGAACTATACGCACGCCACAACTTCTCTTTGAGTTCGCTATTGGAAGAGTAGGTCAAAAATGGGATATAGCTAGGAGCTTGAAGTGTTACCGTCCACCCCCTTTCGCCTCTCTGTTGAGCCTCCGCAGCTAAAGCCTCACGAATGCTCTCGGGGAGCTCTTCGACGACCTTTGAGTCTGTGATATTTAGAATATATGCATTTGTTGCCGCCAAAATATTTTGTCCAAATTCAATCGTTAGACGTCCTAGTTCTGCGGTGTACTCTCTGTATGTTGCTTTGTCGTCGTCGCTAAGTGCTGCTCCACTACGAGAGAAACTTTTGTAGGTCTGCTCTAAGAGTGTTTTATCCTCTACAGACAAACCTTTAGGTGGGTTGTCGTAGATCTGCTTTACACGTTTAAATAGCTCCGGGTTCAATGATATATCGTTACCTAGCTCCGTAAGTTTGGGTTGCACCGATAGCGAAATAGCCTCCATCTCGGGCGATGTATTGGCATGCAAAAGAGGATAGAATACACCCGATACTGTCTCTAAAAGAGCCCCCTGGCGTTCTAGTGCTACGATTGTGTTTTGAAACGTTGGCTTTGCAGCGTTGCTAATAATCGCCTCCAGTTCAGCACGAGAGCACTCAATCGCTGCATCGAATGCCGGCTCAAAATCCGACACCTCAATTTTCGAAAATGGTGGTGCCTCGTATGGTGTGTTCCACTCCCCAAGAAGTGGATTTGTTGTGTCAAAAAGTGGATAGTTAACCTCCGGAAGAGAGTCACTTGCACATGATATATTAAGTGCTGATATTGCCATTGCTACTATAAATTTATTGATTTGATTCATCTTTATTGATCTCTTTTATAACCTTTCGATTATGTACTTTGACATGCAACTCTTTCTTATCCTCTTGAGGTGCATCTATCTCTTCGATAGGGTTTATTATTTCTGCCCCCTCCTCAATCTCCTCCTCTTCGGCGAGCAATGCGTTGGCAGCCTCCTCTGCTAATCTCTCAGCCTCCAACTCCTCTTCGGTTTTGGGTCGCTCCATCAATCCTTTAGCGATAAGAAATGGTTCACGAGAGGGGGATTCACCTGCGAAGTTTCTAAACATAACCATTCCATCTTCGCCACCTCCCCTTTCGAGAATTTCGGAACGGAATTTATTTGCTAACGTTCTATTAAACAGATCTCCCGAGAGTTTAAACCTCTCGTAAATATCTTTATCTAACACCTCTGCCCACAAGTAAAAGTAGTACCCCGAAGCGTAGTCAAATGTAAATAGATGGCTAAAGTAAGGTAGGTTATATCGAGGCTCAATCTGCTCTATGAGACCTCTCCCACCATTTAATGATCCTCGTCTAAATATATCGACATCGAAAAATTCCAAATCGGTGAGTGTGTGCAAATCAAGATCTAGGAGTGCCGATGCCGCAACCTCTAAAATCGCATATCCTTGGTTGTGAAGTTTGCTAAGTGTATAGTTTTTAAGTACATTGTTTGGGATAACATCTCCCGTGCTGTGGTGAAAAGCGTATAGCTTAAGCACCTCAGGCTCGAGAGCCCAATTCTCCATTATCTGCGAAGGCAACTCTACAAAATCACCCTCTACTTCGCTAAGTCCTCGATACTTTACATCTTGGAATAGAAAGTGTAACGCATGACCAAACTCATGAAAAAGAGTCTCTACCTCCTCCATCGAAAGAAGTGTCTTACCCCCCTCCTTTGGTAGTGAGAAGTTTGTCGAAATTGAGACAATAGGCATCACCCTCTCTCCATCTTCGTATCTCTGCTCACGGATAAATCCACACCAGGCCCCTTGTCCTTTAGTTGGACGAGCGTAAAGATCCATATGGAGCAAACCTAACGCAGCACCATTCACATCAATGACTTCGTAGCTCACACAATTTTCTCCATACTGTGGTGTTATTATTGGTCTGAAAGTCAATCCATATAATCTGTTAGCCAACACGAAAGTTCCATTACGCACCCCCTCTACAGGGAAGTAGTTTCGGAGCGTTTCACTCTTCAATGCAAACTCTTTTTCTCGAACGACCTCCGAGTAATACAACCAATCCCAAGGCTCTATCTCTCCCTCTTTATGATCCTTCGAGAAAAACTCTTCCATTGCCTCAAGATCTCTTTTTGCCATTTCAATAGCTGGAGTCCATATCTCGTCTAGGAGTTCATACGCAGCCTTTGGAGTCCCTGCCATTTGAGTTGATGTCACATACTCTGCATAATTTTCAAAACCGAGAATTCTCGCCTTCTCCAATCGCAGTTTGGTAACTTGTTCTATTATCTCTCGATTGTCGTATTTGTTGGATTGCTTGCCTCTATTTATATACGCTTTATATAGTTGCTCTCGCAACTCTCGCTTTTTAGAGTATGTCATAAATGGAACAAACGACGATTGCTTAAGCGTTATGACCCATGTTTGATCCAATCCACGTCTCTGCCCCTCTTGTTGTGCGATGTCTCGAACCGCATTAGGTAATCCATCCAGCTGTGCACGTTTAAGCTCCAAAACGAAATCATTAGTCTCAGCCAACAAATTTTGTGAAAACTTCACTCTAAGCTCAGCGATATCTTCATTTATGACCGCCAATCTAGCCTTTGGTGTCTCATCGAGAAGTGCTCCGCCACGAACAAATTTATCGTATATCTTTTCGGTGAGTCGCAACTGTAGCGGATCTAATTTGAGATCATGGCGAATATCCCACACACCCTTGACCTTTGCAAATAACTCTTCGTTGAATAGCACAAAATCTTGTTGCATAGCGAGTTTTGGCATCATCTCACCATTTACCTTCGCTAACTTAGGTGACGTATTTGATGCCTCGATCATCGAGAAGATATTAAATATGTCGCTTATCATAATATCGGAGTTATCGAGAGCCACGATAACACTCTCGAAAGTCAACTCTGTGGAGTCGGAAACGATCTCTGCGATGATTCTATTTTGCTCGATAATTGCCACCTCTAATGCAGGCATATAATCTGCCGCTATAATTTTGTCGAGCGGAGCGATGTTGTATGGCGTATCCCACTCCTTGGTAAGCAGCGGATTGTTGCGTGTGGAGCTATCCGATCCACACGATGATGATGTTATCATAGTTGCAAAAGATAATAAGTATAAAAATGCTCTGCGCAATTTTAAATTAACCATTTATATATTCTTTAGTATTGTGTGATCTATCATAATTGTATATCTTTGCAAAGTTAATAAAAATAAGTTAAATTTCAACTCACAATGCAGCTATTCTACGCTCCCAATATCACACCTCCCACCTATACTCTCACGGAGGAGGAGTCAAAACATTGCATACGTGTACTTCGCATGACAACTGGTGACACACTACATATAACTGATGGACGAGGCAATTTATTTTGTTGCCATATCATTGATGCCAATGTAAAACGATGTCAAGTTGTGGTGGTGGATACCTTTGCAGATTACGACAAACTACCATACTCGCTCACCATGGCTGTAGCTCCGACCAAAAATATCGAGCGTTACGAGTGGTTTCTAGAGAAGGCGACAGAGGTTGGAGTGGCAAATTTCGTGTCGTTACTATGCGAACATAGCGAACGCAAAATGATAAAAATTGAGCGAGAGCAAAAAGTTATAACATCTGCGATGAAACAATCCCTCAAAGCATATCATCCAACATTGAGGGATATGACACCATTTATGACTCTCATAAACAACCCTTTCGAGGGGCAGAAATTTATAGCGCATTGTGGAGATGCGGTCTCTAGTGAAGGCAAACCTCACCTTGCAGATGTTGTCAATAAAGGTAGCAACGTGATGATCCTCATAGGTCCAGAAGGCGATTTTTCGCCACGAGAGGTCGCTGCAGCTGTAGCTCAAGGGTTTGTGGAGATCAATTTAGGAACACAACGACTACGCACGGAGACCGCAGCTCTTGCGGCAGTTATGATTACAGCAACAATAAATAGATAAGATGGAAAATAGAAGATTCATAGATCTTTTTTTGTCGTTTGCTAAGATCGGATTATTTACTTTCGGTGGAGGCTACGCTATGATCCCTCTAATCGAGGCGGAGGTTATAGAGCGACGAGGATGGATCGAGAAGAGTGAGTTTGTTGATTTGCTTACAATAGCACAATCTATACCGGGTCCGTTGGCACTCAACGCATCTGCTTTTGTAGGGTATAAAACCCGAGGTTATCGTGGTGCGTTAACCTCGATATTGGGGGTTATTCTACCATCTTTTGTAACTTTGTTGATGGTAGCTCTATTCTTTTCGACAATTAGAGACAACGCTATTGTGATAGCAGCATTTAATGGAATGCGCCCAGCTGTTGTGGCACTTATGGCTGTTCCGATGTTGTCGCTTATGAAGGGGGTACACCCGGCATTGATGATTGTAGCGGCGGTAACAATGTTTATGATGTGGTGGTGGAGCATATCACCTATATATATGATAGGTGCAGCGATGATGGTTGCTGTTATATGGGGCGTTAGAATTAAAAAGGGATTGAAACAATGATAATACTACAACTTTTCTTAAGCTATCTGAAGATTGGTTTTTTTGGTTTTGGTGGGGGATACGCTATGTTGTCGCTTCTTCAGAACGAAATTGTTATGCAAAATGAGTGGCTCACAAATGCACAACTAGCTGACATTATCGCTATTTCGCAGATGACACCTGGACCAATCGCCATAAACTCCGCAACTTATGTCGGATACACAGTAGCTGGATTCTGGGGTTCTGTTGTGGCAACAACAGCTGTATGCACCCCTGCTCTCACACTGATGGTTGTGGTGACTCGATACTTCCTCAAGCTAAAGCATAACACATTTATCAACACCTTTATGCAGTGTATGCATCCTGTTGTTATCGGTATGATTGGTGCTGCAATATTGTCGTTGATGTTCCCTATGATCGGAGAAAATGACAACTTTATCGACTCATGGAGTTGGCTCTTCTTTGGGGTGACATTCTTTCTATCAATGAAAAAAGTAAGTCTAATACTATTAATTTTTCTTTCAGCTATAGGTGGAATTGCAGTTTACTATCTCCCTTCATTATTCATGTAGGCAGATCCGCAAACTCCACCTATATCTACGTGTTACTCAACATCTTTACTCTTGAAGATATTGAATCTCTCCAAGGCTGGGTTTTTATACCCTAGAATTGAGATCTCCAAAAGTAGCAACAACAACGATATTGCCAACATATATTGAAACTGCTCATTATACTCCTCGAACTGAACTGTCGAAAGTTCACCCTTTTCGAGTTTATTTATCTCAGTTGTAATCTCGGTGAGCCCCAGCGATTGATTTGACGCACGGATATACGCCCCCTCCGTGAGGGCTGATATCTCTCGGAGCATATCCTCCCCTAATTTCGACACCACAATCTCGCCATTGGAATCTTTTATAAACTCTCCCCCGATTGATATCGGAGCTCCTTCGGGTGTTCCTATACCGATAGTGTATATCTTAACACCCTGCATTTTAGCTCTTTGTGCTGCTGCAATGGCATTTTGATCGTGATTCTCACCATCCGTTATAAGGATCATCACCCTACTCGTATTCTCTCTATCGGAGTAAGACAACAACGCAAGATCCAATGCGCGACCGATATCAGTACCCTGTGTCGATATACTCGATGTCGAAAGGCGTGATGTATAGGCTTGTGCCATTCTGTAATCAGAGGTTATAGGTAGCTGCACCTCTGCATCTCCCGCAAACGCCACAAGTCCCACTCGATCTTGATCCATACCCTCGAATAGACGAGAGATAGCATATTTTGTACGCTCCAAACGATTGGGCTCGAAATCCTCCACAAGCATCGAATTCGAAACATCGACAACAAGCATCATCTCAACACCTCGGCTCTTCTGCTCACGAAGTTTTGAGCCAAATTGTGGACGTGCAAGAGCTAAGAACAGAAAAAATAGCGATCCTAAAAGTAGTAAAAACTTAAACCTCACACGCCCTCTCGACACATTTGGCATCAAAAGTTTCATTATCTCAGGATTTCCAAACTTCGCCAGACGTTTACGTCTGTTATGCGACGCCACGACAAAGAGTAGCCACATGAATGGAATTAATGATATCAAATATAGATATTGTGGATTTGCAAAGCGAAACATTAGGGTAATCTTTTAAGTATAAACATATTAACAACAAACTCGAGAAGCAACAACACCATAGCTGCAAGAGCCCACATCAGATACTCTTCGTGATATATCGTGCGCTCCATAACCTCAACCTCACTCTTTTCTAGCGTGTTGATTTGGTCATATATAGCCTCTAACTTTTTATTGTCTGTGGCTCTAAAGTACTCTCCACCTGTCTCTTCGGCGATTGTACGAAGCACCTTTTCATCAATTTCAACCTTCGCTTGAACATAGTCGACAATTTTACCATATGCATCAACTCGTGGATAGGGAGCCATCCCCTCCGTTCCAATACCTATAGTATAGACCTTAACCCCCATCTCTTTAGCGATAGTCGACGCCGTAAGAGGTGTTATAGCTCCTCTATTGCTTACTCCATCCGTTAAAAGGATAATTACCTTACTCTTCGATTCACTCTCTCTGAGGCGATTTAGAGCTGTTGCTAAACCATCTCCGATAGCTGTTCCATCTTCGATAAGTCCACTCCTTATACGCCCCAACATGGTTTGAAGTGTACCTTGATCCGTGGTGAGAGGAGACTGTGTAAACGACTCTCCAGCAAAGACTACAAGACCAATACGATCGCCATATCTATCCCCAATAAATGAGCTTGCCACCCTTTTAGCGGCTGTTATACGATCAGGTTCAAAATCCCTTGCTAACATAGATCCTGAGACATCTATCGCCATCATTATATCTATACCCTCCGAAGAGCTGGTTTTGCTATGTTCAATATTTTGAGGTCTAGCAACAGCAACCACCATCATCACAATGGCGGCGACACGAAGAGTTATGGGTAGGTGTCGTAACCAATATCTAAAGGTGCGAGGTGCACGACGAACTCCCTCCACGGTAGAGATATTTATTGCTGCACCTCCACGCATAGTGCAGAGGATATAGTGCACAACCACGGGTACTATTATGAGTAGTAACCAAAGTAAATATGGGTTTGCAAAGTGCATAATTTTTTGTTTCTTAAATTTTTACCAATTCTTTCCACCAGGAATAACCACTGCTCTACCATTCTGCTCATCTAACTTCTCTTGGGTTTTATCCTCTTGCGCCTGGATCGCATCTAGAATTTGCTGTTGCTCCTGCTCCGACATTCCTCCATCTTGAGGTTGCTGCTGCTCTTGATCCTGATCTTGATCTTGATCCCCATCACCTTGTTGATCTTCATTTTGATTCTGCTGATCCTCATTTTGATCTTGGTTCTGCTGATCCTGATCCTTCTGATCTTGATTTTGATCTTGGTTATCTTGATCTTCATTTTGATCCTGCTGATCTTCATTTTGCTGTTGAGCCTCCAACAACAATTTTGTTAGAGCATAGTTATATTTTGCAGTGGAATCAGCTGAATTTAGACGAATAGATGACTTATAACTTTCGAGGGCCTCCTCATATTTCTGTTGATGAAACTGGCTATTTCCTAGGTTGTAGTATGCATCTGCACGATCAGCCACACTTCGCAATGTATCTGCCGCCAACTTCGTCATCGACTCCTCAGCTTTATCAAATTGCTGAGCCTTATGTTGCGCATTACTTAGGTTATAATTCGCCTCAAATGATGATGGTGAATATGTCAGAGCATCTGTGTACTTCTCGATGGCTGCATCATAATTCCCCTTTTCAAATTCTCGATTTCCTCTACGCACCTCCCCTCTTTCGGGCAGTTTTTGTGCCGTAGCATCAAACACCACAAATGTTATAATGAGTATAAAAAATAGTTGTTTCATAATCTTATGCTCCTTTCTCCTCTAATTCTTTACTCTCCTCCGCACTCGGCTCAACAATCTTTGTCTCCTCCACAAAGTTGTAACTCTTGATAAAGTAACTCTCGTTTTGATCTGACTCAAACGACATCTTTGCAAATTTCACAAGATCGGCATCTCGAAGTAATGCTTGCAGATCCATAGAACATTTTTTCGGCATCTCCACAGAGCGAAGAGCCTCGAAAATTTCATCCGTAGTCATCTCCATTGCAGCGATCTGATAACGCCCCGAGATATAGGTACGTAGGATATCCGTGAGTCCCGAGTAGTATTGTTTATGTTTATTGCTCTGCCACAATTTTTTGTTGTGTAGCTCTTCGAGAGCTACTATCGCTCGTACATGAGGTGGTACGGGAGGTGCTGGTTTAAAGAATCCTCCGACATTTTTACCATAATGCGCAAGAATACGGAGTACGACATATGCTAATGCTATGAGCAAAAGCAATATTAAAACTCCCCATTTCACATACCCCGAGATCTCGGCGAATTTAAACGGCATATCTCGCTGTGGCTTAATATCCACAATTCCATTAGCCAAAGCTGTAGAATCTATAATAAACGTCGTCACCATAACCCTCAATGAGTCAACACTATAAAGTGTATCAGCAACATTTTTGTCGATATACAAAACCGCCGTACGACCTAAATTATACCCACCCTCTTCAAACGATCTTAACTTATAATTTCTACGCAGATGAAGTCGTCGACCATCCGAACTTATGGTATCAATTCGAGGCTCTTCGACCTTCTCGATTTGATCTTGCCCCTCGAAATCGAACTCTGGAAAGGCGATTCGTTGCATCACATCACTCTCGACATCTATCGAAAGCGTAAATGGATCTCCAATCATTACCGTATCGGGGGTAATACGACTCTGCACCGTGGGCATTTCGCTCTGTGCGAAGGTTGCACTCACCGATGCTAGTATCATCAAGACCGCTAATTTTAACTCTCTATGGATCATCGTTGTTTGAATAGTTTTATGAGTTCTACGACATAGTCACTATCTGTGGAGATCGTTGCCGTATCGATTCTATTATGGCTCAGTGTCGAGACGATTTTATCACTCAGCGATTGCCACTGCTGCGAGTAATGTTCTCTCACTGCTCGTGACGATGTATCGACCCAAATCTTCTCGCCACTCTCGGCATCGCACAACTCCACAACTCCTACATCCGGTAGCTCCGTCTCTCGTTGGTCGTAGATCCTAATACCCACCAAATCATGACGGCTACGGGCAATTTTAAGAGCATCGTTCAGATCCTTATCCCCTTTTTTAGGTTCTATAAAATCCGACAATATAAAAGTTGTACATCTCTTCTTGATAACATTACTTAAGAATCTCACCGCTTCACCCATCGAGGTGCCTTGCGACTCTGGCTTAAAACTTATCAATTCCCTTATTATCATCAAAATATGACTCTTCCCCTTCTTGGGTGGAATATATTTTTCCACTCTATCCGAGAATAGTATACACCCAACTTTATCATTGTTTTGAGCTGCCGAAAATGCCAATACCGCAGCAATTTCTGTGATAACACTCTTCTTCAAACGAGATGTGGTACCAAACATTCTCGAACCACTCACATCGACCATTAACATCATGGTAAGTTCTCGTGACTCCTCATAAATTTTGATATGTGGAGAGCGTGAACGAGCCGTTACATTCCAGTCGATATCTCGTATGTCATCACCCGCACGATACTCTCGAACCTCCGAAAAGGACATACCTCGACCTCTGAAGGCAGAGTGATACTTGCCTGCAAAGATCTCGTTTGATAACCCTCGGGTTTTGATCTCGATTTTGCGGACTCTCCGTAGGATGTCGTTTTCTGCCTCTTGCATGATTATGGTACAATGACGTTGTTAAGTATATCTGTGATAATCTCTTCGGTGGTGATATTTTCCGCCTCTGCTTCGTAGCTAAGACCGATACGGTGACGCAATACATCGTGACACACTGCTCGAACATCTTCGGGAATAACATATCCTCTACGACGAATAAATGCATAAGCACGTGACGCCTTCGCCAACGAGATACTTGCACGAGGAGAACCACCATATGTAATCAACGATTGCAATTTCGAGAGTCCATACTCTCCTGGTTCACGTGTTGCGAAGATAATATCCACGATATATTTTTCGATCTTCTCATCCATATATACCGACTCCACAACCTTGCGTGCACGGATAATATCATCTGGAGAGATCACCTTATTAACCTCCGGCATGCCACTTCCTGCCAAATTCATACGCACGATCTCTCTCTCCTCTTGACGTTTAGGGTAGTGAATTCTAGCTTTCAACATAAAACGATCGACCTGCGCCTCGGGAAGTGGATATGTACCCTCCTGCTCCAATGGGTTTTGGGTAGCAAGTACCAAAAATGGCGATGGGAGTTTGTGTGTCTCATCACCGATTGTAACTTGACGCTCCTGCATAGCCTCCAAAAGAGCTGATTGCACCTTAGCTGGGGAGCGGTTGATCTCATCCGCCAATACGAAATTAGCAAAGACTGGTCCCTTCTTAACCATGAACTCCTCGCTCTTTTGGGAGTATATCAGCGTTCCCAAAAGGTCAGCAGGCAGAAGATCTGGAGTAAATTGAATTCTCGAAAAATCTGCATCCACAGCCTTCGCTAGTGTCGTAATAGCCAATGTCTTTGCTAGACCCGGAACACCCTCCAACAAGATGTGACCATTCGAAAGAAGACCAATAAGTAGTGTATCGACAAGGTGTGATTGACCCACGATTACCTTTCCCATCTCAGAACGGAGCGTGTCGACAAAGACACTCTCACGCTCAATAAGTTCATTCAACTCTTTTATGTTGATTACTTCGCTCATATGAAATTTATATTATGTTTATTTTTTGTGTTTATAACGTTTGCACCTACAAAAATATTATTTTTTTTGAAACTAGAAAATAAATAAGCTCTCGATTTTTAATCAAGAGCTTTATTTTGTGATAGTTATTTGTTAAAAATTTTTTGAAAAAAAAGCTCATCGACATATATCGCACCTCGTCGTCGCCACTGCTTTTTAGCTCCACTCTCTCGATATCCACATTTCTGGAACAGCTCGATACTCGCAATATTATCGATCGAGATATTACACCAGAGTTGACGAAGTTCAAAAACCACTGTCAAATACCCCTCCAATGTTAAAAGTGCATCCAATGCATATCCCTTCGAACGATATGCAGGGTCGATAAAAATTCCAACCCCAGCACGATGGTTATATGGGTCATGTTCAAATATATCAACCATCCCGATTGATAGATCGTCTCGACAAATCATAAAACGACTCTGACCCTCAACCCCAACATCTTGTCTCTGAGACTCAATGAATTCTCGCAGTTGATGTCGAGAGTATGGCACACGTGTTTCGCTGTGATCCCATGCTGTCATATCATTTTCCCACATATAGATAAGATCAAGATCCTCAGGCTCTAACGCTCTGAGTGACACCTCTCGTCCCTCGATATTTACTCCTCGCATAACTCTATTAGGATTGTTATATTCCCAACACTTTATTGCGTATCAACATCGCAACACCCCATGCGTGAGCATTATCCTTGAGCGACGAGACGCTGAATTTGGTATCTTTGTAGACCAAGCTAAGTGAATATTTATTTGTCGACGACTTGAGTGGCAACATTACATAATCTCCCGCTGCTGAGAGTGCTCCACCCACAATAACCGTCTCGGGATTGAATATATTAATCAATGTTGCGACCGCCTTTCCGACCTTCTCTCCAGCCTCCTCGATGAGCTCGATAGATAGGTTATCGTCACTCTTTGCGGCATTAATAATATCACCTATATATATTAATTCATGGCGATCATATCTATCTCGCAGAATTGTGTTCACTCCGCTTTCGATCAATTTTATCATCTTCTCCTCGATAGCTAGACCCGACACCTCAGTCTCCAAGCAACCCTTCTTTCCGCAGGCACATATCTTCTCGTTATCGAAAAATGGCACATGACCAAACTCTCCAGCGAAACCACTCTTTCCATAGTATAACTTTCCGTCGATGATGATTCCCACCGCAACACCCAACCCAAGGTGAAGGTACAAAATATTTGTTTCCTCTTTTGATTTCCCACACGAATACTCCGCATAACATCTTGCACGTGTGTCATTCTCGACGAGTGTTTGAATACCAACTTTTTGCTCTATAATCTCTTTTACTGACTTTTCGACATGAGTGAAATATTTATAACTTCGACCTGTTTCGGGATTGACACGCCCCGAGATACTTACCCCTAAGCCCATGATTTTATTGCGCTCAATTCCGCAATTATTTATAAAAATATCAATATTTTCAACCACAAGATCTAAACACTGAGGACGATCCACAAGGTTGAATCCATTATCAACCTCTTCAACAATTATATTATTTTGGATATCAGTAATGACATACGACATACTATCACGACCAACATTTGCACCTATAAAATAGAGTGCCGAACAGGTGAGTCCAAAGACATTGGGGCGACGCCCTCCAGGTGTTTCAACCTTTCCAAAATCTGACACAATGTTTTCGTCAGAGAGCTCCTGCACCAATTTTGTGATGGTTGGGACACTAATATGAAGCTCTTTGGTTAGCTCCGAAAGTGTACACTCTCCATTTACTGCCATGTGGGCAATAATACTACGCTTAATTATATTATTCTTTTGCGATATACCTTTTCGGCTATCGTGGTCAGCATTGTTGAAAAAATCTCTAAGTGTTGTCATAGCAATAGATATTTGTTATGCAAATTTAATTAAAGAAAATTAAAAAACAAATAATATATTAAGTTTTTTAAAATTATACGACCATTTAAGTAGTGTAAAATAATTATTGGTGTGTTTTTGATAGTGCTATTGAAGATGAGATTTTTTGCTGTTGAATTGAAAATATAGTGGTTCTACATTGAGATTTAATAGTGAAAAATATCGCTCCAAGAGTGCTATTAAAAATATGGCAATAATTGTTTTTCACTACTTACATAAACATATTCAACGAATCATTATATCCGTCCAAAACCATAACGCAATTAAAAATGACGATGGCAAGGCAATTTTCCTACGTGGAATGGTCGCACAAGATAAGCAAGTTTACGACTGCTACGTGAAGTACTCGGACGAGAAGCAGGGGCGCTCATTCTTCCGTAACAATCCCGATGAACCAGTACAACAGCAGGTGCAATCACACCCCAATCGCAGGAACAGGATCACGACCAGTCAGGCTCTTTGGTTTGGGG
>JAWXSU010000021.1:0-14982 GCA_044434245.1 Rikenellaceae bacterium
CGATATTTTTAACTTTTAAATCTCAATGTAGAACCACTATATTTTCAATTCAACAGCAAAAAATCTCATCACCAATAGCACTCTTAAAAACACACCAATAATTATTTTGCACTACTTATTTATAAATTTGTAGCTATTTTAAGAATCTGTTACCAAAGTAACTCAACATCCTTAGGCCACTGCTTAACATCGTCATAGAGTTGATTTCCTCGCTCAAAGGTTGATTCGCTCATCTGAACATCGCATTTGAGAAGCCCCATATCAATTTTCTTGTTGCTGAAATGACTATTGAGCACATACGAACCATTCACAGCTCTCCACATAGCTCCCCACATATTATCAACTATTTCGCATCGACTAAGAATCACATTCTGAGGTGCATACTTTGGATCTTCCGTGTAATCAAACTTGCCGTAATAATATTCGCATGGGAACCACAATGCCACCTGTCCACAATTAGACACTCTGTATTTATGCAAAAATAGGTAACCCGCCTGCTCATTATCTGCTTGAATTCCGTTGCCTATACAGTTGTCAATCGTGCATCTTTGTGCCAACACAAATTCGCACGATGTATACTTACAACCCTTACCCTTCACCGGGTTTGAGAATATACAATCCGACTGAGTGATATTTTTGTTGTACAAGAAATAGAGGTTGTGATAGAGACCATTACGTGCTCCATTGTGAGTAAACTCGCATCTATCCATGATGATATGATCTGCACGTTTAATATGCACTCCTTGCGATCCCCAACCCGTAATCTTCAAATCTTGAAGCATGATACGTTGATGACGACCCTCATTCACCCCCGTAATAAAGAGTCCCTGCACCGACTCCAGATCTTGACCCTTAAGCCACAAATCCTTTATCACCACATCCTCCACTCGACTCTTTGTCTCGGCAATGATGCATGCATTTTTTATACCTCGTCGCTCCTCCAATATTGTCTTTTCTGCACCCTCACCGATGATCGTAACTCCGCTCTTGAGGGTAATAGTCGATGTTATCGGATATAGCCCCTCTTTAAGTTTTACAACTCCTCCACCTCTACGACTCATCTCATCTATCGCCCTCTGGATAGATTCTGTGGGAGCTACCTCCACAACATTTTCGAGGTGTTGAATCGGATAATGCGCAGCAATAAATCTACTTCCCCACTTTTGGTCAATCGTCGCCAAAGCCTCCTGCTCGATGATGACATCACGGTATTTGTAACGATCGCACTCCGTGAACTCCTTCACCGCAAAGTTTGTGAAGATAACATGGTTTCTAACGAGTCGTATTCCGAAGTATCCCTCATCCTGCCCCTCTGCTACGGGGTGGTTCACCAACTCCTTGCCATTCATCGAGTAGGTGGTACGTCCTCCTCGGACTGTAATAACGATATTCATCCACTCCCCCTCTCGTAAAATATCTTCGGGGTTACGGTACTCATTGAACATCTCTCTATTTTTCTGTGCATCGCTACTCACATACGCTCCCGTATATCTACGAAAACGTGTCGTGCTATTACGATTTCCTCCATAACCCACATAGAATAGATCGAGCGGACTATAGGTGCTAAAGTCACCATCACGATAGACCCACGATTGTCTAAAGAAATCATCTGGATAGGCTGGATCAATAGCTCCCCAGAAACAGTTCAAGTCGCTAAGGCGATCATGTGGACCACCCTCCATCACAAATTTTGCGCTATACGAGATTTGGTAATCCCCCTCGAATCGCTTATCATACCACAACGTCACACCTCGTGCCGCCACAACCTCCATTGTGTCGCCTATCATCGTTACAGCATCTTCGGTTTGAGACTCCACAACCCACTTAGTGTGATACCCCTCACCGCCACTCAACAGCTCCATCCTCTGAGCCGAGGCATCCACAGCAATAGTTAAAACCACTGCGCAAAGTGCCAAAATTTTATTTTTCATCTCTCTCTATTTTTCTCTGAAATATTGTACACACGCCGCCAACGGAACTCCGAGTGCCGGGTAATTAGGGTAGGGATGTGAATTTCCAACCTGCATATCCCCCTTGGTGTTATACCCATTTTCATTGTCGATAGTCGCCGAGGCATCCACCACAATAAGCCCCTCAGCCTCACGACCATCAAACTCTTTTATGATATTCTCTCGAACGTGCCACATCATTGTATTTTTGCGTAGGGTAAATGCACCACTCTCATTATCCAAAACGCCACAACTTGTGCAGGGTGTCGACAACAACAATCTACCATTAGGCACCGCCTTTTTGTACGACACAAACATCCTCTCGACGAGTGCATTCCACTCCGTGAAGTCAATGGGCAGCGATAGATCATCTCTAAAATCGTTGAGTCCCAACATCACAACCAAATACTCCGGCGACTCGAAACCCCACATCTTAAGATATTTAGAGTAATCAAAATCCCACTCCTTAGGCTCCTCAATCTTAGACCATTTCTTACCTGTCCACACGACATAGCTATCCTTGCTACGGTCATACATCATATCGTTCTTTGAGGGGTTCACGAGGTAGCCATCCTCTCCAAAGCGGCTAGTATCGTAATCTCCACAGTTGTAGCGCACATCTAAACTTTTGCCTGCACCACCCTCTTTATTAAGCATATAGGCTGTTTTCCAGAAATCTACACCTCCCCAGTAATTCAAATCCCCTTCGGGCTGATAGTATGGATTGTGAAAGGTCGACGATCTGGGGTTGTTAGAGTAATATTTATACATGCTCCAACCACCACGACCCTCGTGGAAGTAACCCTCTGCATCGGGCACTCTACGTGTACCAATAAGTTTCACATTCGGAACATACCCCTTATCGATGAATGCATCCCTAAAGTAGCACCCCTTCGTAAAACTATCTCCCAAGAATTGAACCCTCACAACACCCTTACCCTGCGTAGGATCTCCCACACGGATCTCTGAACTCTTCGTCTCCTTGACACTATACTCCTCTCCATCATACAACTTCACCTCAATCTTTTGACCATCCTTCGGCTCTTTGAGCATTGCATACTTCTCACGCACTCCCCCCTTAGCATAGCTTGCATCTCCCTCAAAACGCACAATATCTCCATCGAGAAAATGTTTGCGTGTAAAGGTTTGAACAAAGATCTTATTCTCCACCCCACTCATTAAATATTGTTTGGATGGCATAGATATAATATCTTGCGACATGGCGACTTGACTCAATGACAACATCACCAAAAGTAATATTTTTTTCATTTTTTTATTTTTTTCATTTTTTTCGATATAAAAATAGGAGTGGCGAAGAACATAAGTAGTGAAAAACAATTATTGCCATATTTTTAATAGCACTCTTGGAGCGATATTTTTCACTATTAAATCTCAATGTAAAACCACTATATTTTCAATTCAATAGCAAAAAATCTCATCTTCAATAGCACTATCAAAAACACACCAATAATTATTTTACACTACTTATATATCAAAATTATGAAAATTAAAAGCTTTAATCGCAGCAACAATGCTATTTGCAACAGCTGCCACAACACAAGCCCAATCAATTATCGACGAGGCTGTTATGTACTTTAAATTTGATGAGTAACAAACCGAGACGGTCCCCGTAAATTCGGCGAACAACAAACCAGGACGATACAACGCACCAGGAGTTCCAGGCGAAGTGGTCAACGATCCAGAGCATGGTTGGGTACGAAGTTCGATCGCGGGCAAAACAGGCATGTGACTATTCCAAGGGATGCCAGTCGATGGCTCCGCTGCTCGTACAATATCTTTTTGGGCCTATGTCGACAAGCAGTGTCTTTCGAATAAGGGAACTCAAATCATTCAAGGTAGCGCACAGATAATGAATGTCGGAACTGTCAACGACGAGCATGGTAACTTCAACCTCCAAGTATTCCGAGGCAATGGTTTGCGACTCTCGACCGACAAACAAAATACGCACAACATTTTTTTTGAGGGCACCGAGGAGCTTCGTGACGCATGGCACCACTACACAATTGTTGTCGAGGAGGGTGGTAAAACAGAGGATATGCGTGCGTACGTCGATGGCAAGCCGCTCCCAGCAGGTCAACCTACCGATGTTAAGATCAATCCAATAGATCATTATGTGATCAATACCACAAAAAGCGCAGGAACTCTCTTCCCAATGACTACGGGCAAGGTTGCCGATTTCATTGTATTTAGCCGTGCTTTGAGTGCCGAGGAGGTTGGACAAGTTATGAACGCCACAAAGTAATGAATCATATATTTAGACGAATGATAGGGGCGGCATTGCTCCTATCTTTTTTTACACTCACTACATTTGCATCGAATTTGCAGAGCAGAGCCAAACTATTTGTCAAATTCGACGAAGCGCAAAACGAACTACCCATAGAGTATATCTCGGGCGAAAAGTGTCTGCTAACAAACAAAGATCAAGTGTTGGGCGAAGCTATGCAAGATAAGATATTCGGCACGGCACGCAGCTTTAGCGACCCCGATGGAGCCAAGGCAAACCGAATACGTACACCCCAAAAATTGAGTGTGGCGGGGACTCAGCAACGCACATTCGCATTTTGGATGAATATGGCGAGCGACAAAAACTACTACACTAAGTTCACACCAACGGTTCCAAAATCGGCATTAAACTTTCAGAATGTAGCTCAAATATTCTCGACCGGAGGAGTGAAGGACGATATGAATGGTTTTATGCTTATCGTTCAATCTCGTCGACACATTAAAATCACTGTAGCTCCAAAGACGCAGATTGAATTTGAGGGTAACTACTTGTTAGATAGTGGTTGGCATCATATTGCGTTTGTTGTTAATGAGGGAGGCAAAGCCTCTGAGTGCGAGTGCTATATAGATGGTGTTAAGTTAAATGCACCCAAGGTTTATTGTGGCGATCTAGTTGCGCAGAATGATTTTATGATCAACACTAGCTCCGCAGCTCTATTTTTTGGACAGAACTACAAGGGGCAACTCTCTAACTTCTTGCTCTTCGACAAGGCATTAACCCAAAATGAGGTTGATGTGGTGATTAAAAACCAGTGGCGAAGTGGCGAGAAAGATTTCAGCAAAGTGGCACTTGCCGATATTAAGAAACGAGTTAAGGCTCAACAAGATGATATTGCTACATGGAAGAATCCATTTATCAAAGATATGTTCACTGCCGACCCCTCAGCACGTGTTTTTGGTGATAGGTTATATGTCTATGCGTCGCACGATATTTCGCCTGCGAGTAATTGCTGTAGGATGGATCAATATCATATATTCTCGACTGACGATATGAAGACATGGCAAGATTATGGCGAAATTTTCGCCGCCAAGGATGTTCCGTGGGGTCGCCCCGAGGGTGGATATATGTGGGCACCCGACTGCATCTATCGTAATGGCAAATATTACTTCTACTACCCCCACCCTAGTGGCGCTGGAGATGATTGGAACAAAACATGGAAGATTGGTGTTGCGGTGAGCGATCGCCCCGATGGTGGTTTCGACCCACATCCCGAGGCGGCAGGAGTCGAAGGGTTTAAGGGCTACATCGAGGGTATGGAGCCATTTATTGACCCATGCGTCTTTATCGACGATGATGGTCAAGCATACATCTACCAAGGTGGTGGCGGCCAATGCTTTGGAGGTAAGCTTAAGGAGAATATGGTCGAGCTTGAGGGCACAATGCAACGCATGGTCGACACCAAGGGGTCGAAGCGCAAGTACAGAGGTGTCGAGTATGACGGATTGGAGATTTTCCACGAAGGCACATGGGTATTCAAACGCAACGGCATATATTATCTCACGGCACCCGATGACCACCATATTAAGGATGGAGGTAATCAATTGATATACTACACATCTAACTCTCCGCTAGGACCTTGGGAGTATGGAGGTGTATATTTGGAACCTACGGGATGTGGCACTTCGCACGGCTCGGTGGTGGAGTTTAAGGGGCAATGGTATGCCTTTTACCACAACTGTAGACTTTCGGGTGGCGACGGAGCTAATCGCTCTATTTGTGTCGATAAGCTATACTTTAATGATGATGGCTCGATAAAGATGGTCGAGCAGACATACTAGGTTTATGGGGGTGGAGATAAAAATCCCTCTTCTAATGAAGTGCAAAGAGCGTTTGGCTGTTTCGTGAGCGATTAACTAAAGAGGGTGTTGTCTACAGGGCAAACGCACGAAAAAAATTAATCAATCTACATCCCCATCATAGCAATCAGGTGTTTGTCCGACCAACCACCAACATTTCGCTTTCGCTTAATGCTAATATCTCGCTTGTTTGGGTAGTGGAATACCTAACTTTTCCGATAAACGAAATTCTCGTACACAATAAATAGCGTAAAACAATTATTGCCATATTTTTAACAGCACTCTTGGAGCGATATTTTTCACTATTAAATTTTAGTATAGAACCACTATATTCTCAATTCAATAGCAAAAAATCTCATCTCCAATAGCACTCTTAAAAACATAGCAATAATTATTTTACGCTACTTAAATAGACTCACAGATAACAATCTATAGAATAAATGGATTATATTTGTGTAATTAAACCACTACTTAAAACTATATGAAACTCAAAGCGTCGCTGCTAACGATATTATTATGCGCAATACTTGGTGTCACGATGGCGCAGGAGAGTGACGTGGGGTTGCTCTCTGTGGCTATTGTCGATGGTGAGCAGAGTGCTTTGCCGCTGTCGGGTGCAGTCGTGGAGATTACTAAGCAGGGTAGTACGTCTGACCTATTATACTATTTGGCGGATGAGAATGGTATGGTCGCAATTCCGAATATGGATTATGGTAGCTACTCGCTCACAATTAGTTTTATGGGCTACGAAACCAGAAACATAAATTTCACACTCAGCACCTCCTTTTTGGAGCTGCCAACAATCAGCCTCGTGTCCACCTCGGTGCAGATGGATGAAGTGGTGAAGGAGATAAGAGCCTTGCGCACGTCGCAAAATGGGGATAGTCTGTTCTATAACGCTAGTTCTTACAAAGTCGCCAACGATGCCGATGTCGAAGGTCTGCTCCAAAAAATGCCTGGCATAACCATAGAGGATGGAACAGTTACGGCTCAAGGCGAAACAATCACCAAAATATATATTGATGGACGAGAGTTCTTTGGTAGCGATGTAGCTACAGCTTTAAAGTCACTGCCTGCGGAGGTTGTCGACCGCATAGAGCTATTCAATAAACTCTCCGACGAGGCGGAATACACAGGTATGGATGATGGAAACGGAAGCAAGACAATCAACATAGTAACCAAACCTTCGATGCGAGAGGGTATATTTGGCAAGGTGTTCGGGGGTGTAGGTTATGAGGCGACCCCTGCCGAGGGTGGTTCCACGGTGAAGTATATGGGTGGCGGAAGTGTCAATCTATTTAATGGTAGTAGCCGCACTTCGGTAATTGGAATAATCAATAATCTCAACCAACAAAACTTCACCTTCGAAGATATTATGGGTGCTACGGAGGAGGGGAGCTCGACGGGAGATTTCACAATCAAGGCACTCCCAGGTGTGGCAAATGTCAATGCTGTGGGTATAAACTACTCCAACGAATTTGGCGAAAAGGAGAGGGTTAAGCTCCAAGGTAGCTACTTCTTTAACCAAACCCGAACCGACAATACTGAGCAGATAACAAGGTGGTACAATGAGCTAGCATCGACATCCGTTGACTCACTCCACCAAACCGCCTACACTCGTACCTACAACACCAACCATCGCTTCACGGGACGCATAGATTACAAAATCAACAACCGCCAATCGCTGATGATTCGACCCACATTGAGCTACCAAATAACCGAACCGCAGAAGGTGACTTCGGGAACTCGCTACGACACCTCCAACTCCAAGTATGATGAGAATGGAGAGCAGAGATATGGCTCCACCAAGGATTCATATTGGGTGGGATATAACATCGGCGTAGCAGGAAATTATCGGCTACAACTAGGTAAGTCGGGGCGCTCCTTGTCTCTGAATTTCAACTCCACATTCAATAGATACACCTCTCAAGCCGAGACATCTACAGAGCCAAACGACCCTAACAACAATGGCTCCGAGACGACATACACCTACGAAAATACCCCCACCTTCAAACGAAATCTATCGGGGGGTGTGAACTATATGGAGCCACTCTCCAAAGTTACTCGACTCAACTTTTCATACAAGGTGAGCAATGTTTTTCAAAGCTCCGACAAACGAACCTACGACACCGAAAGCGACTACGAGGTGGAGGATTTGGACGATACCAAAACCACGACATTTGCCCAAAGTAGCTACACTACACATAGCACAGGCGTGGGGCTAAGATTCAAGGTCGGCAAGAAGGGAAGTGTCACATCCTCAATTTATTACCAAAATGCAACATTCGATGTAAATACTCTGCGCACCAAGGCAAGTAACTCCTCGCACGATGAGGTCAACACCACCAAGAACTACAACAATGCAACATACTCGGTGGTGGCAAATGTGGCAATCAACTCCGGCAACTCACTAAAATTCTACCTCAATAGCAACACCACCGCCCCTCCGATTTGGCGATTTACAGACAACACCACAAGCACCTCCTATGTGACAGCAGGAAATAGCGATCTCGAACCAAGCTATAGCCACAAACTAAGGGCATACTACACCCGTACAAATAGCTTTGAGGGTAACACATTTATGTTTAATTGCAACGCCGCACTCACCACCCAATATATTGGTACTCACATAGTCTTAGACCCCGATCCAATAGATGTGGCAGGGACTATGTATGACAACGTACAACAATATACAGGTTATCTTAACTTGGATAATCCATACTACAAACTCGACTCCAATATCTCGTATGGTATGCCTTTGGACTTCGCTAAGTGCAACATAAATTTCAGCGCAGGATTGAGCTACACTTCGACGCCAAGTGTATATGGAGGTGAGGTCGTAGAGATGGGGGTAGTGGATGGCGGTGAGAGCGTCAGTACCGAGACCATAACCTACAAAGGGGGTGTAAGCATTGGTTCAAACATCTCCGAAAATATCGACTTCACCATATCGTGGCGAGGCAATTATAGCTCATCAACCAACGTTTATGCCGAGGCTACAACCGAGAATACCTACTTCAATCAAACCGCCACAGCCTTTGCAAAGTTTACACTCCTTGGAGGGTTCACCCTCACTACTAACATCACCTATAAACAATATTTGGGCTTCACCAACACCTACGACGATAGGTATATTCTCTTCAACGCATTCGTCGGACACAAAGTTATGCGCAACAACAGAGGAGAGGTAATCGTAGGGGTAAACGACATCCTCGACCAAAACATGAACATCAGTCGTTCGGTGGCATCGAGCTACACACAAAACAAATCGAACTCTACAACGGGTCGCTACTTCTCGGTGCAGTTTATCTATAACCTCCGAGCATTTGGTTTGTGGGGCAAAAATCAATAAAAGTTATAAAAAATACCCATAGGCAATAACTTCATACCGAGAGGAACATCAAAAATAATATGATGTAGTATATTTGTATTGAACCAAGGGGGTAACAGTTCTTGTTACTCGAATGGTGGTTCACAGGTTCTTAGGTTTTTTAGTTTTGTCCATTATTGGGCATACCAAGGATTGTAGCACCCTGGTTAAGTGCTATGCAGTCCTTGTTTTTCTATGGTTATTGAGTCAATTTACTAACTTATAAAATACATAAAATGAAAAAATTACTAACTTTTGCCGTAGCTTTAGTCGCTATGGCACTATCATCTGCATCTGCACAGACAATCAATTTTAACAAAAGTGGCGAGTGGTGGATTCTTCCTAAGTTTCGAGAGATGGTCTCGATTACTACCGATGAGAGTGTGAGTGCAAAGCCTGTTATTAAATTCAATGTGACAGATTTTGGTGAAGAGAAATTTGTATCGACCTCGTCTACAAAGAGTTTGGCGACAAAATTCTCGGCAGGTACTTATGAGATGACAGTTAAGGTGTTCTTTGTTAAAGCCCCAGCAGGATTCAATGTAAATGTAAAGAATCGAGATGGCGAGGGATTTAAGGCTACTTATATCTCGACAAAGGGACTTGATAGTGGAAAATGGGTAGAGGTTACAAAAAGTGTTGAGCTAACCGACATCGACGATGCACAGATAATCGTTTCGTTGAATAATACCCCTCGTTGTGGTGTAGGTGAATTTTATGTAGATGAAGTGACATTCGTGAAGAAGTAATGACTCAGGTTGTTTAAACAATAAAGAGTCCGACTAACAATCAAAAGTTAGTCGGGCTTTTTTCATCCAAGTTGGATTCTGATATTACGCTACGATTTTATAATTTTGAGTATAGTTTGCTAAAATCGCTTTATTTAGGTCGACAATAACGAATGCAGAGCGATAATTATCGAATATGCGCCCATTAGCGAGTGCTGCCACCCACTTTCTGATGTTGTGGGCGACTGCAATCAGTCCAAATTCGACATTCACCTTGGCAAGCGAACGCAGCGCAAAACGACGAAACATATGCCCCGCCTTGATCTGCCCAAATACCGCCTCTGGTTCTATTGGTCGCATTGACCTATGATACAGACCTCGTTCTGACGTTAATAGCTCCCGAGCATACGCCTTGTGTTCATTGAGCTTATGATTAACTTCCATCGTTCGATTGCCAAGAGCCTTGAAACACCCTCCTCGAAGTGGACATCCCTCACATCTTACCGCTCTATATCTTGCAGAGTATGAGGCATATCCTAAATCTGAAACCTTCTTAACCGTTCCACATCTCTGCATTCGTTGCCCCATTGGACATACATAGAAATCACCATCAGCATTGTAGAATAGGTTATTCGGAAGAAAAATATTCTCACGAAACTTTCGCTTCTGCTCTTTATGAAAAAAGTTGTATTTCACATAGGGCTCCATTCCTCGCTCTCGCATATATTCATAGTTCTGCTCCGAACCATAACCCGCATCGGCGACTATATCATCACTCGTGCGATTGTATCGTGCCTCAAAGCCATCGAGATATGGAATGAGCGTTGCCGTATCACCCGGTCGCTGATATACACCATAGTTCGTAATAAACTGATTCTCTGTCGATATTTGTACATTGTAGGCAGGTTTGAGCTGACCATTTCCCATTGCATCTTCCTTCATTCGCATAAAGGTTGCATCTTCGTCGCTCTTAGAGAAAATATCTCTGAAAAAGAGCCTAGCTCAAGAGAGTTTAAACGGTGGATGCGTAATATCGATAATGATTTAAATGAAAGTGTATTAGTGCTTGTGTTTGATAACCTAGATAGATTACCAAGGCACAAGGTTCAAGAATTATGGGCAACTATACATACATTTTTTGCAGACGATAAATATAAAAATATTAAAGTAATTGTTCCCTTTGATAGAACACATATCGTCACTGCATTTAAAGATGAAGACTCTGTAAATTATCCAGCGAATGATAATACCAACTCAAATGGCGAGCTTGATATTTGTTATGGAGATGACTATATAAATAAGACTTTTGATATCATATATAGAGTTTCCCCACCAACTATGTCGAATTGGAAAGATTATTTTACATTGAAGTGGTCTGATGCATTTGGGAAAGATATCGTCCCAAGTAGTTACACACTACAAATCTTTGATTCTTTTACACCCCATATTACCCCAAGAAAGATAATTGCTTTTATCAATGAATTTGTTGCTATTAAACAAATGTCATATTCGTCAGATATTGATGACAGATATATTGCATTATTTGTTTTTGGGAAAAGTAAAATATCTAAAGATCCCGATAGCGAAATAATTGAGCCTTCATTTATAGGAATGTCTATAAAATACATATTTAAAAACGATGATGATTTACCTAGATATATGTCAGCGTTATATTATCAGTTGGAACCCAATATAGCACAAGATATAATATTGGTTCAAAATCTAAGGAGATCACTCGATAATAATGACACAGAGTATATTGATAAGATTCGAGAGTTGAAGTCATTTAAACATTTATTAGAGAAAGCAATTCCAGAAGTATCTAATATTTCGAATGCCGTATTGGCGTTAGAGAAAAATGTTCATTGCGAGAGAGCAAATTGGGACTACCTGTACAATATGTTGATAAATAATAAGAATAATGAAACTACACATAATAGATTGCAGAACTATCAAAAAATACTCTTGATGAATATTACAAAGCAAGATAGATATTTGAAAGCTATTATTAATGATTTTTATTCTTCTGACAATAGCGTGGAAGATGCTATGGCATTTTCAGATGACATCATTAAACTTGCATCTTTAACTGGGAACAACAAGCCATATTCAATGCTACGGAGTGTTAATATTGAGCCAGCACATTTTATAAACTTTGTAAAGAAGGCAAAAGGTGATTGGGGAAAATATAAGGTTGGATGTGATAACGAACAATTTATCCAACATCTTTCAATGTTGGACTTGAATGGACTTGAATATTTTGATATTGCAGAATACATTAAAGATGATTATGATTTAACAAGTGGATATAAAAATAATATTATAACCCTTATAAACACAAATACAAAAGTCCCAAAAGCTTTAAGCATCTTGTATTTAAGGTTAAGAGAAATTGAGATGCCAGTAACAAAGATATTATCAGACGCTGACATGCACACATTAAAACCTTCAGTAAAAGAGGACAATCCCTTTTTCTATGATTTGATGTGTATGAGAATTTCAAGGTTGTCAAAAATGAATACTACAAATACAGCTCATTTTGAAGCAGACTTAAAACGCACAGATACAGCCCTAGTTGAGGGTTTAGCTAAAAGAATAGAATTTTATATTACATATGGAGATTTATTGGTTAATACAACATCATTTAATAAGCCTCTTTACATAGCTGTGGTTAGATATATTACCGAGCAACAAAAGGGGGCATCTTTAGTAATATCAACTGTGCTTCCTAAATATAATGTAATAAAGAGTGATTTAAATATTGATGCAACAACGCTGATAAATAATTTAAATAGATGGAGTAAGGATGTGGTAACCAGCTTTAATGTCTCAAATATTGCAACTATTCCTTTAGAGTTATTCAAAGATATTGTTGAGGCTAATATAGACAATGAATTATCTAACCATTGTGTAAAAATAGCAACCAATTATCTATCAAATATAAGTAAAGATATATGGAGAGATAGTTGTAAAATATAGCTCTTATGACAATCAAATTCATCATATAAGTGAATATTTTATATGCCATTTGGTCGGGTAATTATTTTTATTTAACTTTACAAATATTATTATTCAATGGTAGATACATTCAGCTATAGCGTAAATAGTCTATTAACGAATATGCGTATTGTGTGATTAGATTAGTTATTGGCAAAATTAAAGTATAGGGTATATAAGAGTTATGAGAATTTATTTTCGACAACATATAGGAGATCTACTTTTTGCGATTTTCACTCTACTACTTTGCAACTTTGTGGATGTAGCCTCTGCTCGTGAATACCATTTCAGGGGATTGACCGTAGCCGATGGATTGTCGGATATGTTGGTTAATCGGATATACAAGGACTCCGAAGAGGTGATGTGGTTTGGTTCGCACAACTCGATAGATAGGTTTGATGGCAGCAATATTGAGTCATTCTCTTTTGAGTGCGACACATTGAGCCCCAACATAAAAATCAGCCGCGTAAATGATATTGTAGGCTCCAAGTCGGGGCAGCTTTATGTTGCAAATAATATTGGTTTGTGGGAGTTCAAAAAGGAGGAGGAGAGGTTAGTTCGGTTATTTGCTGATCGAATAAATGAGTTTGTATTAGCTCTACACTTTAGCGACGATATTGGGTTGTTGGTTGGGGCGGAATCGGGACTATACGTTATAAATGATGAGGAGATAAACCATATCAAAATCGAAGATGACCTATTCTCGTATTACAACTCCATAAAGGATATATATGTCGATTCCGACCAAATAATATGGGTTGCGACACAGAGATCGTTAAGTTCAATCGACCCAAAGAGAGACTTTGCCGTAAATACATACAAAGACAAAAGCGGTGCAGTTAATAGTATCCACAGATTTGTGAAGATTTGTGAAAAGATATATCTTGGCACTCTTAACGATGGGCTCTTCTGCTTCGACACCAAGAGTGGTAGTTACACGCCATATATTAATGTAGGGTGCTCCAAAATTACCGCCCTTAGCTCCGACTCTAAGGGGGCGTTGTATGTGGCAACCGACGGAGGTGGTGTTCATCAGGTATCTATTCAAGAGAATCGAGTGGTGCGCTCTTTTAACTACGCGCCCAACGACAAGGGGGCTATTCGCTCAAATGCAGTCTACTCAATGCTAATCGATGAGAGGGATAATCTGTGGATTGGGTATTTTAAAGCGGGAGTGGATTATACTCTGCACCAAAATGATATGTTTCAAATCTCAGATCTATCGGGGTTGCTCGATACGCGAAGTATATCGGTGAGAAGTTTTGCGGAGCATGATAACTGGGTGGTGATAGGTGCGCAAGATGGGTTGTATTTAGTAGATAAAAAGAGTGGCGAGGTTACTGAATATCACAATCAAATAGAGTCTAATTCAGTACTGTCGATTCTGTTCCACGATGGATTATTCTACATAGGGTGCTATGGCTCAGGGTTGAGAGTTCTCGACCCATCGACAAAGCAACTACATAGCTTCCCAATTCCCAATCCAATATTCACCAAGGGGATAGTCTATAGCCTATGCTCCGATGGGGATAATAACCTGTGGATTGCCACTTCGGGAGGTGTTTTCTGCTACGATGCAACGGACAAAAGTATCGTTCGTAAATTCACGATGCACAACTCTCCACTCCCGTCAAATATGGTGTATCGGGTCTTTTTCGACACCGAAGGCAAGGGGTGGTTAGCAACTAAAAATGGAATGGTGCTGTATGATCCTAAAACTCAAAGGGTGCGAACAGAGCTATTTCCAAAGGGGTTTGCAAACGAGGAGGCGGTGAGGTATATATATGAGGATAGCCACCGTAATCTATATTTCTTGCCCGATAGAGGAGGGGTCGGA
>JAWXSU010000022.1:0-14800 GCA_044434245.1 Rikenellaceae bacterium
ATAAGAATAGGGGTTTTCACCAAAAAGGGGTTATTTTGCTAAACTTTTTTATTTTAGCCTCAAATCCCGTAAACAAATATTTTGCTAATGTGCTATGTTACTTAGAGTTACAATATGCGCTACTGTAAACATCTAAAAAGAGGGGTGTCCAGGCGGGTTGCTCTCCCTTATTTTTACTTTATTCATTAAAAGTCTTTGTGCCATACATAGGCAATAATATTTAACCTTTTTTGACACATTGTCTCAGAACCTCAAAAAATTACTCGTATCGTCCCGATTTCAATCTCTCGACCTCCTCTGGTGTTAGGAATCTCCACTGTCCTCGTTTAAGGTTCTTCTTTGTGAGACCTGCAAAGTAGACACGATCGAGCTTCTGTACCGAATACCCCAAGTGCTCAAAAATTCGTCGTACGATACGATTTCGCCCCGAGTGAATCTCAACTCCAACCTCATCCTTAGTATCTGCTACATACGAGATCTCGTCGGCATATATATCACCATCTTCGAGTGTGATACCCTCCGCTATTGAGTCCATATCAGCACGTGTGAGAGGTTTATCTAGCGATACTTGGTATATTTTTTTCTTCTTGTGAGAAGGGTGTGTTAACTGCTTGGTGAGATCTCCATCGTTGGTAAATAGAAGTAAACCTACACTATTTTTATCGAGTCGCCCCACAGGGTATATTCTCTCTGAACATGCGTTATTCACCAAATCCATCACTGTCTTATCTGCGTGCGGATCATCGAGAGAAGTGACATATCCCTTTGGTTTGTTGAGTACCAAATAGACTCTCTTCTCGCCCTGGATACGGCTATCATTGAACTTTACCTCATCGGTAGGCATAACTTTAGTACCGAGCTCCGTGACCACAACTCCATTGACAGTCACAACTCCAGCCTTGATAAACTCATCAGCCTCTCTACGTGACGACACTCCCGACTGCGCCAAGAAACGATTTAGACGGATCTCTCCCGTTTGGCGATTAGGATCATACTTTGGATATGATGGTTGTTGTTGACCATCATTATCTCTATTCTTGCTGCGTGGTCTAAATCCATCACGTGAGGGGCGGTCTCCGAAACTCTTCTTGAATGGTTTATCACCATAACTTCTACGTTCCGAACTACCACTCTCCGACGATGAAAAGCTCTTCTTGAATGGTTTCTTCTCTCCAAAGCTCTTTTTGAATGGTTTGTCACCATAACTTTTGCGCTCGCCATCACCATAGCTTCTACGCTCCGAAGTGCGTTGTTCCATAGGACGATTATCCGCTGTAAAACGAGGGTTATACGATGCTCGCTTTGCTGGACGGTTTTGCTCCTCATCGGCGGCATCACGCTGCGAACGGGGGCGACGCTCCTCGAAGGTAGGCTTCGAGCCTCTATCTCTCTTGTCACGACCAAAGCGTGCTACTTGAGCTGAGGAGTCTTTCTTGAAATCTCTCATTAGATTTTTTATGTATTAAATGTATAAAAGGATTATTACGCCACAAAGGTAGCTATTTTATTTGAGACTACACCACAATTTTTGTACCTTCGCACCATGAATAGAGAAATTTTGCGCATTGCCGCACCAAACATTATATCAAACATCACCGTTCCGCTCATGGGAATCATAAGTACCGCCATTGCAGGACGATGTGGAAGTGACTCCGCAGCATCTATAGGACAACTTGCAATCGGTGTGTCGATTTTCAATTTTATATATTGGAACTGTAGCTTTGTGCGCATGGGCACAAGTGGAATTACCGCACAAGCGTATGGCGCAGGCGATTTTGCCGAGACCACACGAATGTTATTTCGAGCACTATTTGTAGGCTTCGTATTGGGCATTATGGTGTTACTATTCAAAGATCTATTGGCAGAAGGTGCTGTTCGGTTGATGGGAGGAGGCGAGATGTCGTTAGAGTATGTGCGTGCACGGATTTGGGCTGTGCCGGCAGGTATCATGTTGTTTAGTTTCCACGGATGGTACACGGGAATGCAAAACGCCACAATTCCAATGACCACAGCCTTGTTGGTCAATATAGTACATATGGCGATGAGTTTCTATTTGGCACTGAATCTTGATATGGGGATTGTTGGAATCGCATATGCATCGGTTATAGCTCAATGGGTTGGTGTGGTGGTTGCGGCTGCGATGTTGTTTATATCGTATCGCAAAAAGTTAGTAAGTGTTTGTGTGCGTGAGGTATTCAACATGGAGGCGATGTCGAAATTCTTTGGCGTAAACCGAGATATCATCATTCGAACATTTTGCATAGTCTGCGTCTACACATTTTTTACAGCAATATCGGCACGTATGGACAACCCCACAACGCTAGCGGTAAACACGCTACTGCTCCAACTATTTACGCTGTTTTCATACATGACAGATGGTTTTGCATACGCTGCCGAGGCTCTTACGGGTAGATTTATCGGTGCAAAAGATAGTGTGTCACTCAAACGTGCGATTGAGAGGTGTGTCGTATGGTCTGTTATCGTCTCTATCATATATGTAAGTATATATAGCATCTCGTGGCGAGAGTTACTTTCGCTATTTATTGGCGATGGTGCAGATCGAGAAGATATACTACACCTCGCCGGAGAGTATATTGGGTGGATTATGGTGATCCCGCTAGCTGGAGCTTTTCCTTTTTTGATGGACGGCGTGATGGTTGGAGCATCATTCACATCGGTGATGCGCAACTCGATGATTGTTGCAGCGGCAAGTTATTTTGTGATCTACTATCTATTTTATCCCCTTATCGGCAACAATGCATTGTGGTTGGCATTCACATCGTTTATGATGTTAAGAGGTGTGGTTCAATATCTTATGACCAATAGGCTCAAAAGTGTATATTCGTGTATAGTCGAAACCAAATAATTTTTTGTACATTTGCACAAAATTATAAACATAAATATGATATTAAACCAAAGAGAGGATCGTGACTCTCACGTAATAAATGTAGCACGTCACATGATGAATGCTGCACGCACTGCCCCAAAAGGGAAGGGTATAGATGTTATAGAGATCGCACTCGTAGAGGGTATTGAAGATCTTAAGGCGTTGTCGGTGAAGATGGTAGAGATAGCCGAAGCGACAGGCATGAAGTTCTTTCTGCGTGATGCAGAAAATATATGCCAAGGTCAATGCGTTATACTCATAGGCACTCGCAAAGAGTTGATGGGGCTAAATTGTGCACACTGTGGTTATGCGACATGTGCATCAAAACCTATGGATGTTCCATGTGCATTAAATTCTATAGATGTGGGAATAGCTGTAGGTTCGGCTTGCGCAACGGCATCTGATATGAGGGTCGACACACGTGTAATGTTCTCGGCAGGATTGGCGGCACAACAACTCGGATGGTTGGGTGATGGGGTAGAGCAGGTGATGGCTATTGCGGTGAGTTCATCGAGCAAAAGTCCATTCTTTGATCGCAAACCAAAGAAATAATTTAAAAACTTAATACATATAATAAAATGGCAAAATACGCAATTATCGAGACCGAGAAGGGTACAATGAAGGTGGAACTTTACGTCGAGGAGACTCCAATCGCAGTAAACAACTTTGTAGATCTTGCAGAGCATGGTTTCTATGATGGATTAACATTTCACCGTGTGATCCCATCTTTCATGATTCAGGGAGGTTGTCCTATAGGAAATGGAACGGGAGGACCCGGGTACAAGATCAAATGTGAAACTTCAGCACCTCGTCAATATCATGATCGTGGTGTGATCTCAATGGCACACGCAGGACGTGATACAGGAGGTTCACAATTCTTCATCTGTCACAATCGTCAAAACACTCAACACCTCGATGGAGTACACACATGTTTCGGTCAAGTTGTAGAGGGAATCGATACTGTAGATGATATCCGTGGTGGCGATAAGATTATCTCAATCAAGATTACTGAGGCTTAAGTAGTGTAAAACAATTATTGCCATATTTTTAATAGCACTCTTGGAGCGATATTTTTCACTATTAAATCTCAATGTAAAACCACTATATTTTCAATTCAATAGCAAAAAATCTCATCTCCAATAGCACTCTTAAAAATACACCAATAATTATTTTACCCTACTTAGAATACGTTTAAGTTTTTCTCACTTAAACAGATTCTTAGAAACCTCATAAAATAAGTAGCGACTTCATTCACATTTTGCTAGGCATGTGTGAATGAAGTCGCTTTATGTATAACCTCGGATATTTAAAGTATGTGTGTTCTCGTCTATGATTTTGATTCCTTGCGTTTGGCGAAGATATTTATTAGCACAACACCTAGGATTGCCGAGGCAAAAGATCCAAATATGATTGCTATTTTACCTTGATCTACAAATAGTTCGCTCACTGAGCCAAAAGCCAATGTGTCGACAAAAATTGACATGGTAAATCCGATTCCACCCAAACATGCTACGGCGAATATCATACGCCAAGATGCATCCGTAGGCATCTCTGCAAGTTTGAATTTTATAGCTAACCAACTTGCGATAAATATACCGATGGGTTTTCCGAGTAGTAATCCGAAAAATATTCCCATTCCTATAGATCCTCCATGTGGATCCAGCGTAAATATATTTAGATCGTTAAGATTAATCACAACACCTGCATTCGCTAGGGCGAATATTGGGAGAATAACAAAGGTTATGTATGGCGAAAGTATCTCTTCGAGGATATGGCTCATGCTAACAGATCCGTATGATAGGTGACCCAACTCTATGAGTTTCTCTTGGTATAATTCTTCGTCATCGATTTTGGTAGCTTCAACGATATTGGCCTCTATTTGTTCCGATTGTCGAAGTAATGATTGTTTTGAGTATCGAGGTTTTGTGGGGACAAGAATTGCCATAAGCACTCCAGCTAAGGTTGCGTGAATTCCCGAATAGTAAAATAAACTCCACACGACAATGGCAGGTATGAGGTAGTAAAGCAATCGGCTCTCACCCAATCGATTCATAAAATAGAGTAGTACCATAATTGCAAATGCTGCTATTAGGCACGTCCAATTTATTGCTCCACCATAGAATACTGCGATCACGATTATTGCCCCCAAATCATCGGCAATAGCTAGTGCTGTGAGGAATATTTTAAGTGAAAGAGGCACTTTATCGCCCAGGATCGACATTATACCTATAGCAAAAGCGATATCTGTAGCAGTAGGTATTCCCCAACCTCCAGCTGTGGGGGTGCCATTATTAAATATTGCATATATCACCGCTGGGATAATCATACCTCCTGCGGCAGCAATCACAGGCAGTATAGCTCTTCTAAAAGAGGATAGTTGCCCCGATATCACTTCTCGCTTGATTTCGAGTCCGACACCAAAAAAGAAGATCACCATCAGACCATCATTGATAAATTTCTCGACACTCAAATTTTCGGGGAATGTTATATTGAGTCCCTCGTGTGATGTGATGTTAAACGATAAATCTGCCGTAAGAATGGCATGATACCAATGGCGTGTTGCCTCCAGATTTGCCAACAAAAGCGCAATAATCACGCACAAAACTAAAACTACGCCTCCAGCCCAAGGCTCACGCAACAAGTGACGACTACGCTCACCAAATTCGTAACGATAGCGTACCCAACTGTACTTTGAAATATATCTCATCTTATTTTAAATGTGTTTAACGCTGAAAGATCCAGGTTCACAATCGAGAAAGTGGAGTGATTCACGTCGCAAATGTAATAAAAAAATGATAAGATAGTCAACTAAGACAAAGATTTTTTTTAAATAAATAGGAATACACCTATTTATTATAAGTATATTCCTAGATAAAACTTAAACAGATTCTTAAACAGATTCTAAATAAAATTAATTGATAGTAGATGTATTTCCTTCATCGTCCCATATAGAAACATTTACATCGAAGTGTATATTTCCATCTGAAATGAGGTCACCGATCTCTTTGTCTAAGTCGACCTCAAATGGAGTCTCTACACCATCTTCGTCGTAGTATACATCATCTAATAGATAGCCGTTTGTAGCATCCTCTGTTCCGATTTTAATGTTGTAGGTGTAATTCTTCATCTTGTCCCATGTCGATGAGAGAGGGTAGCCAGCTCTTATAAATAGTGCCATATCATAATACTTCGTATGATCTGGGTTTGTGCTGTCATAACTAGGGTGATCTTGAGCCAAGGTGTATCCAATGTAATCTATATAGCTCTCACCATCTGCTGAGGTGTCAGAGTCGTATGTTGCACGATATAGCATATCAATATAAGTATTCGAAATGCTATCAATTACACCACCCCAATTTTCGGCATCCCACACTGTTGTAGTTTGTGGAAGCAACATAAATGAATCCTCCGATGCTGTGTTTGTGAGGGATGTTGCAGTAGTTTCATCACCCACAACATTATCTAGTGCCGAAAAATCCGATAGCGGATATAACGCATCTCCTGTCGTAGATGTGATGCTCCATGATGCAGCTTGTAGATCGTAATCGCCCTCGTCTTCTAGATTTCCAAGCGAGAATGCTGCAACATACACCATCTTGTCTAATCCCGGTATGATGCCAAAATCAATCTTCGAGAGCACGTGATCGAATGTTATTGCAAGTTTACCGCTCGAAGGTTTTGTCTCGGTAGATGTCGCAGTCGCTAACAAGTCGATTTGAGAGTCTGGAGCTGCGATTACGATTGATGCAGTGAGAGGTGTTGTGGTTGATAGCTCTGTCGCAGGTGTTGTCGTAACGCCATCCATATCGTTTGCGTATACAGAGTAGAACACCACAGGATATTTATCCGTATCGGTAGGCCAAGCATAATCCACATCCGACCAACCCCACTCGCTTGTTGTGTCATCGTAAATATAGCTATCTCCCTCGATTAGCCATGCGTCACTACTTGTGTCTGTATAGGTTGCATATACAACAAAACCAGTGGTATCTCCCATCAGATCGCTGAGCTCCATTGTTTGAGCACGTGTGGTGTTTGCCACTAAGTTTATCACATCGCTTTGGCTTTGTGATTGAGAGGCAGAGCTAACAGTAGCCTCCTCTTTTGTGCAGTTTGTCACGGCAACTAGTGCCGCTACTGCAATAAGTAGATGTTCTCTTTTCATCGTGTTAAAAATAAAGTGAATAAAAAAATGCGAGATCTAGTAAATTGTTATGATCTCGTCATCTCCCCATCCTTCAACATCAATGCCACCCGTTACTTCGGGGAGCGAAAATTCAGCTGATAAATCATAATCATCAGTAGCATACCGTGTTACTTGGTGAGCAACATCAAATTCAAGAGGTTCATCGGGTGAATGTTGTGTACCATCAGTAAGTAAAATTTCAAACTTTAACTTGAACTCAGCAGCGTCGTGTGTCGACTTTGTTAGAACTAAACGTTTTTGGGTGATAGAACCATGGGTGTTCTCATCGTCCGTGTAACTACGACTCGTGAGCTCCATTGCGTGTTGAGTTTGATCGGTGTGCGAATCTCCTGAAGCCATATATACACTGCTCGAAAAACCGCTCACTTCGCAATATACATTTTGCGCCGACACAAGATTTTCTATAGTTGCTGTGACATTTATATAACATGTGAGCGGTTGTAATACAATCCCTTCGAGAGTTGATAACATTTCGCTCTCGTATGATGACAATATTGTTCGACTTGTCTGTGCTCGTGATACTGAGACCATAGATTCTGTAACTTCAAATTCATCAATGCTCCATGATGCTAATTTGTACGCCTCAGTAGAGTACTCCTCATCTTCATCTACAAGCTCCGCCATGAAGTTGTCGTAATCATCTACATTGACAAAGTTGAATACACCCTCCCAATATGTATCATAAATAGATTCGTTGAACACCACCACAGAGTAAACTCCTACAGGGAGCTCAATACTCCCTTCGTAGATGCTACTCTCCAGATATCTATCAAATACTGCGGTGCCATCGTGGGGAAAAAATCGAAGAGATACACGATGTACATAATCATCATCATATGTATTATCCGAAGGGGTGATGCCCGAAATGCTCCAATCAACAGCCACGGGAATTAGTGCTGTTGAAAGAGATGAACTACCGTTACAAACCTCATCAACCAAGGGGCGACGACAACAACCTGCAAAACAGAGTAATATTATAAATGTAAATGTATGTCTCATTTTATTCCCTTTTGATTCGATTAAACATCCATACCAAAGATACTTCTGCTTTGGTGATACCAAACAAATTGTATGCGCCTTTTGTGTGGCGCAGAAGCCTAAGTTCCGATTGGCAATCCCAAACAGCATTGTATTTGTCATATTTTGTGTGAATTACACCCACCCCTAACGCATACTCCATTCTCAGGTTGCGCCATAAGATATGAGAATATCCTCCGCTTAATCCTCCGCCCCATAATTCCCCTTGAACACCTTTCCACTTATGTTCTAAATCGTAGTATCCACCGGTGATATATGCCCCGATGAACCAACCCTCTAGCGTGTAGTTTTGGGTGTGTTCATAGAACCAATATCGTCCTTGAATCTCACCTGACAGGAGTTCAAAACATCGTTGTTTCGAGGGGTTATACCACCACGGAAAGATCCATTCTGCACAGAGTGACCAATGTCTATACATCGGGATTTCAAGCTCAACGTTCAGTGCAGAGAGTGCATCAAAAAGGATGTTCGTTTTGAGAGCAAATGTTGGTACTCGCTCTACTACATTTGAAGGTTGTTCCCAATCTACATCATCGTGCGTTACAACGACACCCTTTTGGGGTGTTTGGGCGGTTGTAACTTGAATTGTGTAGAGCAAAATAAGTAGGGTAGATTTTAGTATTTGACTCATTTGATTATTTAATTTTGGTACATACACCGCAAAATTGAAACCAAAAGTTCTCATGTTGAATTAAAAATAATATTTTATTTAGCGCATAACTCTTTGGCAAAATATTTGGAAATGCGAAAAAGGATTTTTATCTTTGTACATACAAGGGGGTGAAATTATAGGGGTTCTAATCTTTTTCAGAGGTTGGGATTCTATTTTTTTACTGCTTAGTAAATTAAATAAACACATGACTTAAAGATATGGCACAAGAGATTATATACCTCACAGCTGAGGGTTACAAAAAGCTCAAAGATGAGCTAGATTATATGCGTAAAGTTGAGCGTCCTGCAGTAACTGCTGCAATCGCTGAGGCACGAGACAAAGGAGATTTGTCGGAGAATGCGGAGTATGATGCTGCTCGTGAAGCTCAAGGACTTTTAGAGATGAGAATAGCTAAAGCCGAGGGAGTTTTGTCTGCTTCACGAATTATAGACGAAACAAAAATAGACACAAGTAAAGTGCAGATATTGAGTAAAGTTACTCTCATGAACCACAATGCAAAAAAACAAGTGATTTACACTATTGTGTCAGAGAATGAGGCAAATCTTCGAGAGGGTAAACTTGCGATTGGAACACCCATAGCAAAGGCTTTGTTGGGTAAAAAGAAGGGTGAATCGGTAGAGGTTACGGTTCCAGCAGGGATTATAAAATTTGAAATTTTAGATATTTCGATTTAGTTAATTAATTTTAATGTATCTGCTCTCTCTCGTTTTGAGGGGGAGCATTTTTTTGTATTGTGTATATGTTTTTTCACCCTTTGCAATATCAACTATCAAAGCCTCAGGGTTTTACAAACCCGTTTTACTACTCCCCAAGTGAGGTTGTAAAAGTTGCATCACTGCACCTTTCTCGTTACATTTTATCGTGTGATAAGTGGAGTGAGGAGTTATCACACGGGAAGATGTTTGGAGTTTTAGTCGTTGAAAATGAATTGGGTGAAGTAGGGTATTTGGCTGCATTTTCAGGGAATTTAGGAGGTAAGACTTTACAGCCATTTTTTGTGCCTCCGATTTTTGATCTTCACTCCGTGAGCTCTTTTTTTAGAGAAGAAGAGCGTCGTATAAGTAGTGTCAATAGAGAAATTCGAGAAATTCAAGACGATATAAACTATCAACAACTAATAGAATTGCACAGGCGACGAAAAAGCGAATGTAGCCAAAAAATCATTGATTACAAGTGTTTTATGGCGCAAAGTAAAACCATACGTAGTCAACTCCGTCGGGGCGACATTTCCGAGAGTCAAAATCAGCAACTAATCAAAGAGAGTCAATTTCAAAAGGCAGAACTCAAACGAATTGAGCATAACTGCCAAGAGTCTATCGCAACAATAGAGGGGCAACTTATGAGCTATGAGGAGAGGATAGACGCATTGAAAACTATACGCCAAAAAATGTCCCAAGAGCTACAAAGACGGATATTTGAAAGTTATAAAATATTGAATCATAAAGGTGAGCAAAAAACATTAATCGAGATATTCAAAGATTGCAGAAACTCTACTCCTCCGTCGGGTGCAGGAGAGTGTGCTGCACCCAAACTGCTACAATATGCCTTTGCGAATGGCTTAAAATCAATCTCTATGGGTGAGTTCTGGTGGGGTAGTTCACCCAAAGGTGAAGTGCGTCATCATGGGGAGTATTACACAGCGTGTAAGAGTAAATGCGAACCTATATTGGGGTATATGCTTTATGGAATGACACTTGAATCGGGATGTGCGGATTACTCAATCAAGCGTGATGTAAAGGTTGTATATCAAGACAAGTGGCTGGCTGTGATTGATAAACCAGCCGGAATGTTATCTGTTAAAGGGAATGTTGAATTACCCTCTGTCGAGGAGTTATTGCTATTACTTTTTCCGCAACGTGCTTTCTGTAAGGTAGTTCATCGTCTCGATATGGATACTTCCGGGATTATTATTGTTGCTTTCGATCTTGAAGTATACACAAATATTCAGCAACAGTTTAAGCAGAAGGTCGTATGTAAGGAGTATTTAGCTCTTTTAGATGGTGTAATTTCGAACGATGTAGGTGAGGTAGATTTGCCTATATCTGCAGATTATGATCTTCGACCTCGACAAAAGATAGATTATATAAATGGTAAATCTGCACACACATCATATCGAGTAATTTCATACGATGCAGGAAAAACAAGAATTTCCTTCACTCCTCATACCGGTCGTACACACCAACTGCGACTACATTCTGCTCACGAAGATGGACTTGGTGCACCAATAGTAGGTGATCGGCTATATGGTCATCCATCAACAAGGTTGATGCTTCAGGCAATAAAGATATCCTTCATCCATCCAATTAAACAACAAAGGATAACTTTTGAGGTCGATGCTGAATTCTAAACTCATACAACAAAAGTTTGAGTAACAAGGATAAGTTTTATGGCTACACGAAGCCTCAAAATTCATCCTTATTACTCAACCCTCACAAAGAGGTGACGTCAAAAGTCACCCTCTTCATTATTATATTCGAACCCTGACGTTTAAATATATATTTATGCTACCGCAGCACCAATAAGGAATGTCGCAGCAACAGACAAGATAGCGTACAACTCTGGGAACGCCGCCAAAATCAAAGTCTTAGCCATAGCATCTTGACCATTACCAATAGCCGCAATACCATTTGCACAAACCTTACCTTGGAACACCGACGATGCTAAGTTCACAACACCAACCAAAATACCTGCACCCAAAATTGCAGCACCTTGCTCCATTGTCATATCCGCTTTAATAAGTGGAGAAACCATAAAGTAGCATACAAATCCGTAAAGACCTTGAGATCCAGGAAGTGCACTTAGCACCATATAGCTACCAAAAGCCGCCTCATTCTTCTTCATTGCGCCTACTGCCGCTTGTCCACTAATAGATGTACCCATCGCTGATGCCACACCAGCCAAACCTACCATAAGGGCAACGCCCAAATAAGCTAAAATAATTGCTTCCATAATTCTTTAATTTTTAATATTTTAATTTGTTATTTTTTTAAAGGTGTAAATTTGCGGGTCCCCATCTCGAAACCTGCATTTTTGTAGAACTCCACAAATGTCAAACGCATAGGGTGAACAAATGAGGAGATTGTAGACATAAATAAATTGATGCCGTGACCAAGCAATAGGATTATCACAGCTCCAATAATTTGAAGTACCACAACAAATACCGGTTGCCCTGTGACTCCTTGATCGAGCCCCGTCATTCCCATAGCCAAACTATTGAATACCTGAGCTAGCACTCCGCCCGAAAGACCGATTGCAAAGAGTCGAATGTAACTCAACACATCGCCCAACAGACCTGTGACATTATTATAGGTATCCCAAATTCCAGCTCCGAAGTTTGCAAAGATATTCTTGTCGGGAGAGTTGAAGAATAACATCAACACCGCCGAAACTGCAATAATTGCGTAGTAGGGTATAGAGTCAAATCCAAAGCCTCCGATATCCATCGCACCAAGTGCAAACGACACCACAGAACTTAGCACCAACATAAACCAACCGAGCGAACCCAAAGCATACTTAAAGCCGAAAACACGTGTTGTGACACATATATTTATAGCCATACCAAACAAAAGTTGTATGATACCTATATACATCGCCACATTGAAGAAGTCTGTCTGGAAATCTATAAACTTAAGGTTTGCAAACACAGGCAATGAACCTATCTGTAACCCAAAGAATGAGTTAGATAAAAATCCAAATACCACCGCTGCCGCTCCGCATAACATCGACAACTTTGAGGCTTGAGCCATAGCATCGCCACCCTTAAGTTTAAGAGCTACACCTGCTGCCAAAATTATCGCTCCATACCCTGCGTCGCAGAGACATATGGCGAAGAACATCATATAAAATGGTGCGAAAAATGGAGTCAAATCAACAGTTCCATACTTGGGCACTGCGTACAAGTTACCAATCATCTCGAACACCGATGAAAACCATCCATTCTTCAACTTCACAGGGGTTTCATCCTCTGGTGTAGGGTTACGCTTGAAGTATACCACATTAGGGTACTCCTCTAAAAGTGCATCTACCTTCGTTGATGTAGCCTCCTCAGCCCAACCCTCCATCACAAGTAGCGATCCATCGGCTGCCACCTCTGCTGAGGCTTTTACTTGAATCTCCTGCAATTTTGAACTAAGCTCTCGCTTACTCTCTGCTATAAGTTCCGTAGATTTTGCACACCTTGATAATGTCTCATCATAACTATTGATTTGGGATAGTTGACTCTTAATCGCCTCATGAGCCTCAGCAGAGGTCATAGACAGCGATTTAACCTCCATTGCGTCAATATCTGACGAGCAGTCTCCAATGAGCACAAAGTAAACACTTCCTTCTTCTCTACTAATCACCTCCAGCGTACAACCATCGCTCCACGCCTCATGGTTATCCTCGAACGTAGACTCCGTAGCTACAAAGAAATGCATATTGACACCGCCAGAAATTAGCTTGTCAATACCCTCAGAAGAGAACTCTCCCCATGGCAACATCTCCGCCTCAATCTTTTCGAGTTGAGTAATCTCACCTTCACATTGAGCGATAGCTGTTTGCGCACTTTGATACGCCTCGAAAGCCTCTGCACCTGAGTTAAATGGTGTGGTGCCCTCAATAAAGCTCTCGTTCTGTGAAAATTGAGCTAATTTTTGTTCCGCTTTAGAGTGATTTTCAATCTCGATTATAAGATTTCGATCCTCCTCGTTAGGCTCCCAATTATTAATTGAAATATCAACCAAACCCAACTCTTTGAGCCTCTCGATAAATGTCTCGCATTCACCAGAGTATAGCACAAAGTCATATTTAGACATCTTAACTATCATAACATTGCCCCCTCCTCTGCGGCTGCTTGTTTGGTTTTTACGATTTTTTGAGCCGACTTCGAGAGATTCTCCTCATCCTCCATAAATCGTTTGATTTTACGTATAGCATCCTCATATCCAGGTATTTGAACCTTTTCGTAGAGGTTTACTTTTTGAGTAGTTTTTCGACGTGCGTAGTCCAGTAAGTTCTGCTTGTAGGCATAGACTTCCGCCTCGATTTTGGTGCGTGCAATACGCTTAAGGAGCTCTACGCCTGAGCTGTACCACACAGGTGACGAGAAGAGATCATAGCTCTTCTCCTCAAAGATGACATCTTCCAAAACCGGAGTGCGCACTCCCGCAATCTTGAGTGTCGACAGAGCGACATCCGAAATGCGAAGAAGATCACAATCAAACTCACCCCACAACGACACCATATAGTCATACTGAGTGAGCAACTGCTCTAACTCCTCACTATATTGTTGTGCAGAGTCCTTCGCCTTTTTGACTTCGGAGCGTAAAGCCGACTCCTTACTTTTGATGGTAGGGAGTGCCTTTTGACGCATTTTGAGCTGTTTGCCCAAGTCTCCAAGCGAGGTCTTATTATATTGAAATTTGATTGCCATAGCTGTTACGCTTTCCAATATTTATCCACTAACTCTTGCTTAATAGCAACCTCCTCCTTCGAGAAGTACTCAGCAAAGAGCGACCACGCTGTATCCAACATCTCCTCAATCTCGATATTGATATCGATAGCGAGCAGCTTCAGCGAGTAATCGTGGGCAAATTTGAGTGAACGCTCATCGTATGGTGACAAGTCGAAACCATTCTCCAACTTAGTCTTTGAATTAGCTGCATCGGCAAACAAACGCACACAAGCATTCATAACTTGTGGGTGATCCTCACGTGTCTTTTTACCAATCACAAGCTGCTTTAGACGAGACAGCGAACGGAATGGGTCTACGATAACCTTACCCGTGTCGGTATCGTTACGCAAGAACAGCTGACCCTCAGTGATGTAACCCGTATTATCTGGGATGGCATGTGTGATATCTCCACCCGAAAGCGTAGTGACAGCAATCAGCGTGATAGAGCCACCATTTGGCAGCTGCACCGCCTTCTCGTAAATCTTCGCCAAATCCGAATACAAAGAACCTGGCATAGAGTCCTTAGATGGAATTTGATCCATACGGTTCGATACAATCGCC